>CALFYU010000513.1 GCA_937952455.1 uncultured Planctomycetaceae bacterium | reverse complement strand
ATCGTCTGGATGTCGCACCCCAACGGCAACTTGTGCCGCACCGGCGATGGCGACCAAACCCAAACTGCGGGCCGGATTCTTTATCCGGATGACCCGCAAGTGCACTACCTCATCAGCGAGGGCATCGAGGGCGCCCCGCCCGCAGAAAACTACCGCATTTTTCGCGAGTCGGGTTACGCGATGTTTCGCGGGCCGTGGAATCACCGCCCCTTTCGCGAGGCCTCATTTCTGTTCATTAATGCGGCGTTTCACTCCGGCACGCACAAACATGCCGACGACTTCACGTTTGAATGGTCGGAGTTAGGGCACACGCTGTTGATCGACAGCGGACGCTATTCCTACAAGTACGATGATCCCCGCCGCCAATATGTCGAAAGCACCCGGGCACACAATACGGTTGAAATCGACGGGCTGGACTATACCCGCCAGCGGCGGGATGCCTATGGGTCGGCCATCGTGACCGGCGGCGAATCGGGCGGCATCTATTTCGTCGAGGCCGACGTGCACCGAGCGGAATTTCGTACGGATCATCGCCGCATACTCGTGTTTTGCCCCGGGCGGTGGCTGGTGGTGATCGACCGTTTGACGTCGCCGGAGCCGCACGACTTTGCGCAATGCTTTCACTTCGACCCGGAACTTCAATTTCACCAACGATCCGGCGGAGTGGTTTCGGCGGAACTTCCCAATTCGCACGTTTCGCTCAACGTACTTCCACTATCAGCAAAAGACATGCAGTGCGAACTGATCAGAGGGCAAACCGTACCTCGGCTGCAGCGCTGGACGCGTCTGGCGGCGAACCAGATGACGCCGAATGACGCCCTGGAACTTCACACCAGCGGCAATCAGGTGTTATACGTGACGCTGCTGGCGTTGTCCGGTTCTGAAGCAACCATCACACCCGATCGGTCAGCGTATGAAGCCGCGAATGACACCTTCCAAGTTCGCTGGCAGATCAATGGCACCGTCGACGGTTTTGACTATCGCGGGTCCAAAAGCGGCGGAGAGGCCCAATTGACGCCTCTTCCGACGGCCATCGCGGCGACCCCGGACGGGACACGTCGCTAAACGAGGAAACGCCCCAGCAGAGTCGTTTCAACGTGCCGAATGCCGGGAATTTTCGCCGGGAAACGCCGCTGATGCTTGCTTGATGACGGCGGGGTCGACATGATCGGAAAAACGATCGCCCGCTGGATACCCCCCGACTCAGCCGCGCGGCTTCACGCAACGCGCCGAACCGCGGTCATCCCGGGCAAACCGTGACGCAATCAGCACACCTATGAAAAGCACACGAGGATAATGACATGCACGCACTGGTCGGTGCACGCCTTTCGGCGATGATGTTTCTGCAGTTCTTTATTTGGGGATCGTGGTACGTCACCGCCTATCTGTATCTGGGCAAAATCGGATTCGGCGGCGCAGAAATTGCCTGGACCTACAGCGTCGGCCCCATCGCAGGAATCATTTCTCCCTTCTTCGTGGGCATGATCGCCGACCGGTTTTTTGCGTCCGAACGCGTGTTGGGCGTAATGCACCTCGCAGGGGGCGGATTCATGATGCTGGCCGTAATGCTCATGAACGAATCGCAACCGGCTGCTCCGATGATGATCAACCTGGCCTTTTTCGGCCATATGCTCTGCTACTTTCCCACGTTGGCCCTGACGAACTCCGTCGCCATGCAGAATATGACCGATTCGGAAAAGCAATTTCCGCTGATTCGCGTCTTCGGCACCGGCGGCTGGATTGTCGCCGGACTTGTGATCAGCGCCGGCGGGTGGGACAGCGGCATCATGCCCTTCCGCATTGCGGCGGTCGCGTCCTTCGTGATGGGAGTCTACAGCTTCTTCTTGCCGCACACGCCGCCGCCGGCCGCCGGGCAGAAGGTAACGGCCCGCGAATTGTTGGGCATCGATGCCCTGGTGCTGCTACAAAGACCTTCCTATCTGATCTTCATGATCAGTTCATTTCTGATCTGCATTCCGCTGGCGTTTTATTATCAGCTGGCAACAAAGTTCATCACCCAAGCCGGTTTGGAATCGCCGGCGTTTAAGATGTCCTTTGGGCAGATGTCGGAAGTCTTCTTCATGCTCGTGATGCCGTTATTTTTCGCGCGTTTGGGCGTCAAGAAAATGCTGCTGGTCGGCATGTTGGCCTGGGTCATCCGCTACGGGCTGTTTGCCCTGGGAGCGGAGGATGGCATCGTTTGGATGCTCATCGGCGGGATCGTCCTGCACGGCATCTGTTACGACTTCTTCTTCGTGACGGGACAAATCTACACCGACAACGTCGCTCCCAAGTCGATCCGCAGTCAGGCACAGGGAATGCTTGTGTTGTTCACCCTGGGGCTGGGGATGCTCATCGGTGCGCAAGTCGCCGGTGCCGTGGAAGTCTTTTTCACCACCGGGACAGGCGACGCGGCCGTGGTCAATTGGAAGGCATTGTGGGCCGGTCCGGCCGTCGCCGCCGGCGTGATCATGGTGCTGTTTGCACTCTTGTTTCGGGATACGCCCAAAGAACCCAATATCGAAGAGGTGGACGTGGCCCGCGCCGCTGCGTTGGAACCCAGTCCCTAAGGGAGCAATCGTCGGCTAAGTTCAGTATGTGTCAGGTATCCGCTCACTCGCACATTTTCACACGGAGTCACACCACATGGCCGGCCGGTTAGGGTTTCAACTGCGCTGGCGGCTCTCCGTGCTTTGGGCGTTGGAGTGGGGCATCTCCGGAACGCTGCTGACCTATTTGCCCATCTATTGGAAACAGACGATTCAGCTTTCCACCAGCCAGACCGCCTCGCTATTCGCGGTGGCGGCCATTGGCTTGTGGGTGGCGCCGTTTCTCGTGGGACAGGTGGCGGACCGCTGGTTGGCCAGCGAAAAATATCTCGCCCTGAGCCATCTCGTCGGCGGCCTGATGCTCATCGGCTTTCCACACGCCGCCGAAATGTACAAGCGAACCGGCGACAACTTCGTCACGCTCCTGGTGATGAGCGGGATCTACTCCGTCGCCTATATTCCGACCTGGGCGCTGGCCAGTTCGCTCACCTTTCGGCACTTGTCCGATCCCGATGCGCAGTTCGGCAAGATCCGCGTCTGGGGAACCGTGGGGTGGATGTCGACCGGGCTGTTTCTGTCGCTGTGGTTGATGCAAGTCCAATTCGGAAACTGGCTTTCGCAGTTCCCCCAACTCAACACCCCGCGGCAGGCCATCTCCGACGCCTTTGCCTGGCTTCCCGACCCGCAGCCGTCGGACTGTTTCTCTATCGCCGCCATGTTATCGTTCACGTTGAGCAGCTTCTGTATCTTCCTGCCGGCCACGCCCCCCGAACGTTCGCAGCGGAGCGGCATCGCGCCGGTGGAAATGCTCAAGATGTTCCGCTCGGCCGACTTTCGGTTGTTCATGACGGTCAGCTTCTTAATGGCCCTCTTGATTCCGATGTACAACCTCGTCGTGCCGGTCTTCTTGACCACCGGCGACATCCAGGACGGGTGGGTGCCGGCGGTGATGCTGATCGGTCAGATTTCGGAATTCCCTGCACTGTTATTGTTGGCGCTGTTTCTCAAGCGTCTGGGGATGAAAACCACGTTCTCCGTCGGCATCGGCGCCTGGTTCGTGCGTTATTGCCTCTTCTCCATTTCGGGCGGAGCCTATCCGCTGATCGTCGTCGGGCTGGCGCTGCATGGCATTTGCCACGTCTTCATGATCATCGTGGCGCAGCTGTATATCGATTCCCAATGCCGCCCGGACCTGCGAGCCAGTGCGCAGAACTTCCTGGCGTTCGTGACGCTCGGCATCGGCATGCCGTTGGGTCTGCTGTTTGCCGGCGAACTCAACGATTGGATCGGCGAGAATTACGCGCTGCTATTCGCCATTCCGGCCGCCAGTTGCCTGTTGTTGCTGGTGCTGTTCTGGAAGCGCTTCCAAGGACCAAGCCGCACCGAAGAAACCGCTCCTGCCGAACAGGTCGAGTCAGAGGAACCGACCACGGTCTGTCCCAGCGCGGAAGTGCTGCAACCAAATTGGTCGTGTTGATTTAGCCACGGATGAAACACGGATCAAACACAGATTCTCAAAATCCCAAACCGACGGCTTGCCGTCGTACACGGCGATCCTTGTCGAGTAAAATGCCCCAATGAGATCCGACGCAAAACAATGGGCTGGATCGCAAAGCAGAATTCGCCACGAAATATCTGCGCAGGCTGCAAACTTTGAAACGTGAGTAGCACGGATTGATAGCGAAACGGCTCCGGACTAGGGGCTGACTTTTAATCGCACCGGCGTGAGCTTCTCGACCAGGATGTGGTCGGTCCGCCATTCGGAGCGATGCGTGCGGGGACCGTCGATGCCGACCGCGCGGCCGAGATAGCTGTCCAGATTGACCCCTTGGGCCGCCTGCAGATACGCCAGGACGCGCCCGTCGGGAGCCACTAACGCATGCACCGGAGCACCGCGAGGGGCACCGATGGAACGTTGCACGATTCCCGCACCGGAGAAGCGTCGCTTCGTCGGCTGTGTCGAGCGCGATCCCGGTTGTGAACGAAGTCTCAGGATCCGCGCTTCGCGTTCGTCGGACTCGCGCGTCAGCCGGACGAACTCATCATGTTCTGCCTTCACCTTTTTGTATTGCGCCACTTTCCGCAAGCGGGGATCGATCTGCCGGCGAATCGCATTGTCTGAAGCCGTACGCTGCAAATCGAGATAGCCTTGTTCCAGCCGTTGGAAACTCCACTGGCTGGTTTCCTGGCGCAAAATCTGGCGGAAGTCCTCGTCCAACCGCGACAGGCGAACGCGGTCGTCTTCCAGTTCCGCTTGCGTGGGACCGGTCCGCGCCCCTCCGGCGCCGTCGGCCGGTTGCTGGGGGGCGGTTTCGATCCGCACCATTTTTCGTTCTTTGAGTCCGCCGCCGTCGCCCGCATCGTTGCCGTCGTAGCCGGCTCGATTCTGCTGCTCAGCGAACATCCGCCGCGCCCGTTTCTTGCGACGTTCTTTGTCCACGTCCGGCGGATCGAGATCGCCGTCGTTTCCCGACTCGAACGGATCGACGCGCTCGCCCCCTTTTCCGAGCGGCTGGACAAATTGGCCCAAAATCCAACGGTGATCGTCGGCCGGCGGGGCGATCTTATACCACTTCTGCGGTCCCTGCGGCGTGTCGAAGACTTTCTCGCCCAGAATCGTCACCCGTTTGCCGCGGGTGAGCCTCACATGCCAATTGTCCCGGCGGTCTTGTTCGACAGCACTGCCGATGCGGACCACGGCGTCACCGCGCACGACGCCGCGGACCGGTTCGTTTCGCGAGCGCGGTCGGGTGACGTCGACGTTATCAGCCAAAATCCAGTCAAAACTCCCCGTCGGCGGCGAAATCATCAGCCATCCGCCCGGCTCGTGCCGGTGCACCGTGACGCGATCGCCCAGGCCAAGTTTGCCGGTCTGGTAGTGATTGTGGCTCGGTCCGCTGCGGACGAAGACGTCGTCGGCGCGAATCTCCGCCTCATAAGGCAGTCCGGCTTCCTGACCGCAAACCGCGGCCGGAGATAGCGCAAGGACCAGGAAAGCGAGTGTCAGCCGCATATCGCTGAAACTCCTTGACAATTTGAAGGGTCAACCGACGGCCCGTGTCGGTGTGAATCGAAGAGAGGATCGCCCCCCGGCAGTTGTGAGATGCCCGGTGAACGGGCAACTCGGCGCCGGCGCGCGGAGAGATGTTGAAACGATTGCTAATGAAAATCGGCAATCGACTCAAGATTAAGATAGAAATTCGTCGTCTTAAAACGAAATCCCCGGCAGCGTACCGTGCGTTGGAAGCGCGACGCACACAACCGGCGCCACCCGGTGCGTTGCGGCGCGGCGTTGGCTGCCATTGGCAAAGCCAATGGCAGCCGAATTTCTGTACTGGCAGTTACATCGCGTAAATCCGGTCCATGCGCTGGGCGATGTCCGCCAGCCGCGCGCGGTCGCCGCCGCGGACTTCGGCAGTCCCCCAACCCTCATAGCCGATTTCATCCAGCGCAGCCATCACCTCCGGCCAACCGCAATCCCCTTCGCCCAACTCCGCATTGAATCCGGCCCCCGGGCCCGATTTGTCGCGGAGTTTGCGGCTGTATTCTTTGATGTCCAACTTTACGATCCGGTCGCCCAGAATACGGACCCACTGCTCCGGCCAGCCGAAATTCACGACGTTTCCCACGTCGAAATAAGCGCCGACCATTTTGCTGTCGAGTTCATCGATGTACCGGGCTGTTTCCAACGGGCTGAGTAAGAAGCCGTTCCACACGTTCTCCAGCAGAATCTTGATCCCCAAGTCCTCAGCCAGGGGCAACGCCTTGCGGATCTCGGCCTGCGACCGCGTATAAGCGTCTGCATAACTGACCCGCTGGTTCACCACCGCCGGGACCAGCAGCACCGACGTGCCGCCGAAATCGTGACTGTCCTTAAGAGCTTGCTTCAGACCGTCCAATCCCCGCTGCCGTACCGCCGGGTCGGGATCCGAAAGCGTGTCCTTCCAATGCACCGAATCGACGACTCCGTGAATGGGCAACCGCGTCTGATCCCGCGCCGCGATGACTTCGTCGCGGTCGTAGTCGTTGGGGCTGTTCAGTTCGATCCCGTCGAATCCCAGTTCCTTGACCAGTTTGAACTTCTCGAGCATCGTCAAATCGCCGCCGACCATGCCGATCTTGACCGCCTTGAGCAGATGGCGTTTTTTCGCGGCGGAGGGCGTCTCACCCTCGGCAGCGGCGAGCGAGCCGGCGGCGGCCGTGGCGGCGAGGGTCGCGGCCGATTGAGCCAAAAATGTGCGGCGATTCAGCGTGTCGGACATGATTAACTCCGAAATCGTGGGGTTGTGGTGGTAGGGTTGGCGGGATCGAGCGTGTAGAAACTTGATGATATGCCACTTGGCCGGCAATCGCCAGCGACCCCATCGGGGCGGGTTTCGGGGAGTTCGTCCCTTTGAAGTCGGCAAATTTCCGTACAGCGCAGGGTCCGAGGTGCCGTGAGTGTGGCCTCGCCGTGACCAAGTTGCTATGTTATGCCCAGCCGGTGCGGGGCGGGCAGCCGACCGGCCGTAGGCGGGGCAATTCTTCAATTGATGCCACAGTTTGCAGAAAGAGCGTGACGTATGGCGCGGAAGAGTCGTTTGGATTTGCGGAAAGAGGCCGAAGCCGCCGAAGCGATGGGAACCGACGGAAGCAAGGCGCCGGCCAAAAAGAAAAAGAAGAAGGCCGCCAAACGCAAAGCCACCAAACGGACCAAGGTCAAATCGGTCGTCCGCAAGCGGCTCGTCTGGGGCGTGTTCAGCAGCAGCCTCAAAGAGGAGGCCCGCTTCCCCTACGACCAGCGCAAAGCAGCCGACGAAAAGGCCGAACAGTTGGCGGCCAAGACCAAACGGACCTATTTCGTGCAACCGATCAAAGAAGCGCTGCCCGAAGCGGCGAAAGCGGAAGAATAGCGCACGCTTATCGTGCTGCCTCTGGGGACTTCGCCCTCAAGAAAGCACATCAGTAAGACTGCCTCGGAGGCGGGGTGGCACTGGCTTCGCCAGTGCCTTCAAGCAACGCGCTCACGCAGAAGCAGCACTGGCAGAGCCAGTGCCACCCGAAAACTTGCATTGGGCAGCGCATTAGCCCATCGTGCGGCTCATGCGGGCGCGGCGTTCCGCACGGCGGCGAGCACGGCGGCGGGCATCGCTGGGCTTTTCGTAGTATTCGCGGCGGCGCATCTCTTTCTTCACGCCGCTATGTTCCACCAGTTTCCGAAAGCGGCGGACGGCATCCTGAATCGACTCTTTGTCTCGTACACGCAGTTTAACCACAAAATCCTCCTTAAGAATCCTGTTGGAATCCGAAAACTTCCGAACGCGGCGCCAATCAGATCGGCAATCTTCCCACCCGGGAGGCGTCCGGAAAAGGTTGGTTGACCTGTCGCAAACCCTTCCCACCGTGGTAGACTGTTTTCAGCCCAATTCCGGCGATGGGATGGCCCCGTTTGCAGGGAGAAAACGTCGCCCGAAGGCTCCTCTCCCGTCGCTGCGGCGAACCGTTTTTGGCGTAAGTTCTCCGATGGCGAGCACCTAAGGATAGCAGATCATCCCATTTCGGCAAAGAGTTCCGCCCCGGCAATCGCTAAAAAAGTCGCCTTTTAGGAAGTTTCGACCGTCTCACGCCGCCGATTGACACGATATTTGTGAATCCGCCAATGGCAAGATTTTTCGCCGCTGCGGACCAAATTCTTCTTCATTACGACGAAACCTTTCCGTATTCTCAGTGTTTATTCTGAAATGCCGTTTGTGGACGGAACCGGAATAAATCACCACAAAGCGGCCTTTCTGCTGAATAATCCCGCGGGCTCGTTTTTGACCGGCACGCTGTCGAGGAATGACCTATGAGATCTTCTACACGCTTGTTTGCACAGGGCCTTGTCGCGTTGGGAGTTGCGGCGGGACTCGCCTTCACCACAGCGGTTCATGTGCTCGCCAAGAGCTTCAAGGCCCGCCAGCCGGCCGAGGTCACGCAACAGATCGACCAACTGATCCATCAGGACCTGACCGCCAGTTAGCCAGCAATCCCGCGGCCGTGGTCCGATGAAGATTTTCTCCGCCGGGTGACGTTCGACCTGACCGGCACGCTGCCCACTCCCAGTGAAATCACGCTGTTCGGTCTGGATCCCGATCCGCAAAAGCGGGCCCGCGTCATCGACCGGTTGTTGGAGTCGGAGGAATGTGCCCAGAATTGGGCTCGCTATTGGCGGGACGTCATCTTTTCCCGCGCCACCGACCCGCGGTCGCGGCTGATGATCGGCACCTTTGAAGAGTGGATGACCGAACAACTGCACAGCGGCGCCACCTGGGATCAAATCACGTCCGAATTGATCACCGCCACCGGCAGCGTGCGCGAGGCCGGCGAAACTGCGCTGATGTTCGCTCACCAGGGGAACGCCGAAGAAATTGCTGCCGAAGCATCGCGGATCTTTCTGGGCATCCAAATCCAATGTGCCAACTGCCACGACCACCCCACCGACTCCTGGAAGCGGGAGCAATTCCACCAATTGGCGGCCTTCTTCCCCCGCGTGCGTGTGCGGGTGATCAAGGACACCAAGCCCCGCACCTTTGAAGTCGTCTCCTTCGATCGCCCGGACGGTGCTGGTCGCGGAGCCGGGTTCGGACAATTCCAACAAAACCCCGGGAAATTGATTCGCCAGCTGGACAACAACCGCGACGGCATCCTCACCAAGGACGAAGTGAAATCCCGCAAGCAGCTCAGCCGCGTCTTCGGCCGTCTGCTAAAAGCCGGCGACAAGAACGGCGACATGGGCCTGTCGGCCGAAGAACTCAAAAACCTACCCAAGCTGGATAACAACAACGCTCGCCGCAATTCCGAATATTACATGCCCGATCTCGACGACCCCACCTCCAAAGGGACCCGAATCGATCCGGTCTTCTTCGTCGCCGGACAGAAACCGGACGTCGGACTGGCCGATGAACAACGCCGCGAAATGTTAGCAAAGTATATCACCATTCAGGACAACCCCTGGTTCGCCCGCGCGTTCGTGAACCGCATCTGGGCGGAGTTGTTGGGCGAGGGATTCACCATGCCGGTCGACGACATGGGTCCCGAACGGGACATCGTCTATCCCGAAGTTTTGGATGCTCTCAGCGACGGATTTGTCGGCAGCGGCTACGACGTACGCTGGCTGATGCGGACGATCGTCAATTCCGACACCTACCAGCGCCGCATTCGCCCGGTCGATCCCACGGCCGACGGCGGGCAATTTGCCGCCGCCGTCCCCACGCGGATGCGGTCCGATCAACTCTATAACGCCCTCACACGGGTTCTGGGTATGGCGACCGGCGACGACGCCCCCGGTCGCCGCCGCGGTGGATATCGCGGCCCCGCCGGACCGCGGGCGGCCTTCGCCGAACTGTTCGGCTATGACCCCTCGACGCCGCAGGCCGATCTGACCGGTACGGTTCCGCAGGCCCTGTTCCTGATGAACTCCCCCATGGTCAGCAATCGCGTCAGCGCCAAAGGGAACACGCCGTTGGCCAAATTGCTGAAGACCTACTCCGGCGACGAAGACGTGTTGGCCGAATTGTACCTGCTGGTGCTGGCCCGCGATCCTTCCGAGAGCGAACTGAAGACCTGCCGTGAATACATCGCCGAAACCGGCAATCGCGACGAAGCCTTTGAGGACATTATGTGGAGCCTCATTAACTCGACCGAGTTCCGCACGAAACGCTAGACGTCGATGTTCTTCGAGATGACGACTCCATTATTCACCGACCAAACCTCCAGTCCCTTTTGACGAACGTGGCCCAAATATGAATTTGTTCCATCACCAATCGGTCAAGGTTTCCCGCCACGGGTTTTCACGTCGCGGATTTCTGCAAACGCTCTCCGCCGGAGCCGTCGCCGCCGGGGCGCTGAACTTCCGGGACGTCATGAGCCTGCACGCCGAGGAGCTCCGCAAGCAGGGTATGTCGATGATCCTGCTCTGGATGGCCGGCGGACCGAGCCATTTCGAGACGTTCGACCCCAAACCCGAAGCCGAAAACGGCGGCCCCACCGAAGCGATCGACACTGCCGTGCCGGGCATCCAAATTGCCAATGGCTGGGAAAAAACAGCGGCGCAGATGCAGGACATCGCCCTGATCCGCTCGATGACCAACAAAGAAGGCAACCACCGCCGCGCCACCTACCAGATGCACACCGGTTACGTCCCCTCGGGAAGCGTGAAGCATCCGGCATTGGCCTCGAATATCGCCCGTGAAATCGGCGACTTGGACGGCGCCCTGCCGTCGTTCGTGACCGTCGGCAACGCCCGCAACGACAACGTCGGAGCCGGTTTTCTCGGCGTCGATTACGAACCGTTCGAGGTCAACAAGGCGGGCGAAATGCCGCAAAACCTCACCTCAACCGTTCCCCATCCCCGATACAACAAACGCTTGGGCCTGATGAAACGGCTGGAAGGCGAGTTCGCCGGCCGCGGCGGAGCCACCAACGTCGCCGACCATCGCACGATCTACACCAAGGCCTCGAAACTGGTACTCAGCCCCGACGTCAAGGTGTTCGACCTCGCGTCCGAATCGGACGAAACCCGCGCCGCCTACGGCGACACCGATTTCGGTCGCGGCTGTCTGCTTGCCCGCCGGCTGGTCGAGACCGGCGTCACCTTCGTCGAAGTCCGCCACAACGGGTGGGACACCCACCAGGACAACTTCGAGCGGGTCAAGAAAAACGCCGGCGAAGTCGATCCCGGTTTCGCTGCTTTGGTCCAAGACCTCAAGCAGCGCGGTATGCTGGAAAAAACGCTCGTGCTGTGGACCGGCGAATTCGGCCGGACCCCGCGGATCAATCCCCGCACCGGCCGCGACCACTATCCCCGCGCGTTCAACGCCGCCATCGCCGGTGGTGGAATCAAGGGAGGGCAAGTCATCGGCCGGACCTCCGAGGACGGATCGACGGTCGAGGACACCCCAGTCACGGTTCCCGACCTGCTGCAAACCGTTTGCCGGTCGCTCAACGTCGAAGCGGAAAAAGAAAACATGAGCCCGCTGGGCCGCCCGATGAAAATCGTCGACGGTGGCAAACCAGTCGAGCAATTGTTCGCGTAATTCTTCGCACACCCCCGGCAAAGCCGGGGGCTACGGGGACGATGGCGGCAAGAATTCTTCTGTCAGCCCCCGGCTCCGCCGGGGGGTCACCGCCCAACCGCGCTCACGTCGCGCCGGTGTACAACACATCCATCACCTTGCCCTGATTCAAGTGCCGCGGGCGATTCGTGCGGTCGGGAATCATCAGGTGCGGATCGATACCCAACGACGTAAAGACCGTCGCGCCGATATCGTTGGGATGATAGGGCGTGGTCATCGGGTAAGCGCCGATGGCATCCGATTTGCCGATCACCTGCCCGCCCCGCACCCCGCCGCCGGCGAACACGGCCGTGTAACCCATCGCCCAGTGATGCCGCCCCGGCACCGACTGACCGGCCAGCGGTGAAATCTGCGGTGTCCTGCCGAACTCACCGACACAAACCACCAGTGTCTGGTCCAGCAACCCCCGCTCACTCAAATCATCCAGGAACGCACTCATTCCCGTATCGAGCGCCGGCAGCATCGTCTTCAGCCGCGGGAAGTGATCGACATGGGTATCCCACGACTGCACGCGGCCCATGTTGCACTGAATGACCGGCATCTCCAACTCGACCAACCGGCGGGCCAACAACAGCGACTGTCCGTACTCGTGCCGCCCGTAACGGTCACGCGTCTCGGCCGATTCGGCATTGATGTCCAGCGCTTGTTTCAGTTTTGACGAGGTCAGCATCGACATGGCCAACTCCAACTCGCCGGCATATTTCTGTCCCGCCGGCGACGTGCTGACGCCCGATTCCGTGCCTTCGATACTGCTCAATAACTGTTGCCGGTCCTTCAAGCGCCCCACATCCAGACCGTCGATGAGCGACAGCCCGGTGACCTTATAGTCCTTGCTGTTGGGATTGTCCTTGAGCACGAACGGATCGTACTTAGGTCCCAAAAATCCGGCATGTTGCCCCGGCCAGACCAGCACCCCCTCAATCAGCGGATTGGGTAGCGTCACCTGGCTGGGTAATTTGTCCGCCCGCGGCCGCAAATAGGAAACCGACGAACCGATCGACGGCCAGTCGGAGCGCTTGAGCGATTTGTCCTGATTCGAATCGCCGTTGAAGGGCTGCACAGCACCGGTCAGCAGATTGTGCGTGCCGGAGAGATGCCGATTGTCACCGTGGGCCATCGACCGCACGACCGCTAGTTTGCCGGTCCGCGCCGCCAGGCCGGGCATCATGTCCGTAAAACTCACCCCCGGAATCGTGGTGGCGATCGGCGAGAATTCTCCTTTGATCTCCGGAGACTCCGGCTTGGGATCGAACATGTCGATATGGCTGCCGCCGCCGGTCAGAAAGATGAATACGACCGATTTCACGCGCGGCTCCACGTCCGCAGCGGCGCGGGCGCGCTGCTGCAAAACGTGCGAGAGGCTCAACCCAAAAAACGACGAACAGCCGATCTGTAATAGTTCACGACGCCGAATCATCGCGGTCCTTCTCGTGAGTCGCAAAATGTACGTCTGAAATCGCCACTGTGGCTATAGCGGCTGGCGAACACCAAACCCGCTTGCCGCCGCCACTCGGTCATCTTATCATATAGACAACCCTTGATATATGCGAGTTACCGGCGATTTCGGCCGATGACGAAAATCAGGATTCGAGAAAACCACGCCCATTGGCGACCGGTCAATCGGCTGCAGCAAGGCTGAGGATATGCCAGCAAAGTCACTCCAGAGTTGCAACAACGCACCGTTATCGCGCCGATCGTTCTTGATCGCCTCAGGCATCGGTTTAGCGGGAACGACCGGCGGGCTTCCCGTCCGGGCGGCCGCAACGGGCACCGTCCCGCAAGGCCGCAAGCTGGCCAAATCGACGATCCTGTTTTTCCTGTGCGGGGGCTCGTCGCACATCGACATGTGGGACCTGAAGCCCAAGGCACCCCGCGAATACCGTGGACCGTTTGAGCCGATTGCCACGACGGCATCCGGTCTGGAAGTGAGCGAACATCTGCCGTTACTCGCGCAGCAGGCGCATCACTTGAGCGTGGTCCGCTCGGTGGGGGCGACCGTGAACACCAACGACCACCACGGCGGGTACTACCACAATCTCACCGGACACGCGCCCGATATTTCGTTCGTCACGCTCGGCAACAATCGCACGCCGATGCCGGACGACTGGCCGTTTATGGGCTCCGTCGTCGCCGCCAAGAAACCGGCCCGGCCGCAACTGCCCAGTGCGATCACCCTGCCCCACAAGCCGAGCAAAGCCCCCTATACCCGGCCGGGACAATTCGCGGCGCGCTTGGGTCCCGAGTACGATCCGCTCTACATCAACGGCAGCGTGGAAAAGCCGCTCGAATTCCGCGCCCCCTCGCTGGTCCTGGAAGGGGACGTCTCCCCCGGCCGTCTGACCGATCGCCGGGAGTTGCTCAGCACAATCGACGCCGCCCGCCGCGACTTTGAACAAAACGCCGCTCCTAAAACCTGGACCAATCAACAGCAGCGGGCCGTGAACCTGCTGCTCTCCTCCAGCACGGCCGATGCCTTTAACGTTGCTGATGAACCCGCCGCGCTGCGGGAGCGTTACGGCGAAACCGTCAACGGCATGAGCCTGCTGTTGGCGCGTCGGCTGGTCGAAGCCCAGGTGCCGTTTATCACCGTCTTCTGGAAAGAAAATGAGGCGCTCAACAAAAAGTGCAAAAGCGCCGGCGGCTGGGACACACACGGCAACAACTTCGTCTGCCTCAAAGAAAACCTGCTGCCCGAATTCGACCGCTGTTTTTCCGCACTGATCGAAGACCTCGCCGCACGCGGATTGTTGGACGAGACGCTGCTATTGGTCAGCAGCGAAATGGGCCGCACGCCGAAAATCGGTGATCCCCGTTCCGGCGGCGTCGCCGGCGCCGGCCGCGATCACTGGACGCACTGTCTGAGCAACGTCTTTGCCGGCGGCGGTATGCGGGGCGGACAGGTTTACGGCGCCACCGACCGTTTTGCCGAATACCCCGCCGACCGCCCCGTCACCCCCGCCCACATCGCCAAAACCGTCTACCACGCGATGGGTGTGGAAGACCTCGAGTTCCGCGACCGCGAAGGCCGCCCCTACAACTTGCTGCCCGACGGCTACCCGCTGACGGAGTTGTTTTAGATTACCGATTTCTTAGCCACAGATTGAACACAGATCAAACACAGAAAAAAGGGGGTAAACTCGTTCCCAAACTCTTTTTTGGGAGCCAGGACGACTCCCTTTATCCGTGTTAATCCGTGGCTAAAAACCCTCATCGATCAACCAGAACGCCGTCATGAATCCACACGCTCACGACATCACCCGCCGCGGTTTTTTGGCCGGATCGTTCGCTGCCGGGGCTGGGTTGGCACTATCGCCTTGGCCGCTACGGGCGGCTGAGACGAAGCCCAAGAAAAAACTCGCCGTCGTCACCACCGAATGGCGGTATCACTCGCATGCCTGGCACATGGCGGAGCGGTTTCTGACCGGCTATCCGATCAATGGGAAATGGCATCACCCGCCGTTTGAGGTCGTGACCGCCTATGTCGATCAATTTCCCGACAACGACCTCAGCCGCGGCCGCGCCGCCGAGTTCGGCTTTGAAATCACACCCACCATCGCCGAAGCGCTCCGAAATGGAAAGGACAAGATCGACGTCGATGCGGTGCTGATCATCGGCGAGCATGGCAAGTATCCCAAGAGCGAATACGACCAGACAAAATACCCCCGCTACGAATTCTTCAAAGCGGTCACCGACGTCTTCGCCGAGGACGGCAAGGTATTGCCGGTCTTCAACGACAAACACCTCTCCTGGAAATGGGACTGGGCCAAAGAGATGGTCGACATCGCCCGCGAGCGCGAGATTCCGTTTTTGGCGGGATCATCGCTGCCGGTCACCTGGCGGATGCCCTCCATCGATCTACCGTATGGTGCTGAGGTCGAAGAAATCATGTGCGTCGCCATGGGGGGCGTCGACAGCTACGACTTTCACGCGTTGGAAACGATGCAATGCATGGCGGAGCGCCGCAAGGGAGGCGAAACGGGGGTCGTCTGGCTGCAGGCCCTCCGCGGGGATGATGTCTGGGAAGCGATGAACGCCGGACCATGGAAATCTGGCGGCTGGGACCCGCAATTGTTCGAAGCCTGCCTGTCCCGCAGTCAAACGCTGGCCCAACCCGAAAGCTACAGCCATCGCTACCCCACGCCCCAGCAGATGCGGGAATGGGTCAAATCGCCCGTCGCCTACCGTTTCGAATACGCCGACGGCCTCAAAGGGACGATGCTGCTCATGAACGGGCTGGTGAACGATTTCAACTTCGCCGCCAAGCTAAAGGGCCAAAAAGAGCCGCTCTCAACGCTCTTCTACTTGCCCCCCAACCCCAACGTGGTCTACTCCGCTGCACTGATGTCCAACGCCGAGAAAACTTTCCTCACCGGCAAGCCCTCCTACCCCGTCGAGCGGACACTCCTCACCGGCGGCCTGGTCGAAGCGGGCATGCAATCACTGGCGAAGGGGAGCAAGAAGCTTGAAACCCCGCATCTGGCTGTCGAATACCAAGTCCCGGATGAAACGCTGTTCTGGGTGAGCTGATTGCCTGCCCGGAGAGCGGCACGCGTCAGCACGCCGGAAACTTTGCATATCTTGCTCGTCGCGCCGCCAGAAAATCCGCACGCCACGCCGCAACGCCCGCATGCATCAAATCTCTTTGCGGCTTCGCGTCTTTGCGCGAGGTTTTTCCAAGCAGCGTCCAGCACCCTACGATTTGCCGAGTTGCACGGTTGCTTTGGAATCGCCGGTTGGGACGACGCGGCAGCGTAGCGACTTGTCGGCCCGTTGGTTGAGGTCGATCCAGAACGTGAGCGTGTGTCTGCCTGCCTCGACCGACAGCGTGTTTTGGTTCGCGGCGTCGATCGGTGTCCCATCCCACCACAGGCGCGCTTTGTCGGATGAATTCAATTCGATCAACAACTCGCCCGCGCGCTGCACGTCGATTTTGCAGCGCACGATCCGCAGACTCGTTTGCGGGGCGGTCATTGCCATTTCCAGGGCCAACTCGCCTGAGAGGCGGCTGTATTCGGTCTCCCACGTCAAATCGCGCCGCTGGCTTGACTCGGCAATGAATTGATCGGGGGCCACCTGTTCGATGTTGCTGGGCAGCGGATCGAGGACTTCCCAGCGGCGGACGACCGATTCGTCGGTCATCTCACCATCGGCGGACTCGCCCAACTGCTGCAGAAATCGCAGCAAATCAACCACGTCTTGCCGGGGCAGCATGGCGACGACGTTGGTCGGCATCAGTGAATTGCCGGGCGTGCGGCTCTCGATTTTCTCTTTGGGGATACGAATCTCCGGCCGTGTCAGATCGCGGAGCACCAATTCGCTGTCGGTCTCCTCGATCACCACGCCGGAAAACGCTTGCCCGTCGTCGGTGGCAACATTTACCGTTTCAAAGCCTTTGCGGATGACCTTGTTGGGCAACAGCAGCGATTCGATCAAGTAGTTCAGCGACTTGTCGTCGCGCGGCTTGAGTAAGTCCGGCCCGACCTGTTCACCGACTCCGCCCAGCGAATGGCATTTGAAACAATTCAGCCGCTTGCGGTGAAAAATTTCTTCGCCGCGGACGGGATCACCCTGTTCGGTGATTTCCCGGGCGAATTCGGCCAGTTGCTCGTCGCTGAGCGACGCGAATTCCCCCACGGCGTTGCTGATGTCGAATCCTTCGGGGACCTCCATTTCATCAATCCACCGGCGGATCAAAGCGTTGGACTCCTCGTGCACGAGCGTGCGTCCGAACTCGGGCATCACCATGCCGGGATGCGTTGATTCCAGCCGAAACAGCATGATCGACTCATCCGGATTGCCGGGCACGATGTCATATTTGTGCCCCCCCGACCCGCGCCCGGCGGCGACGGGCGTTTTGTAGACCCCGAGTTTGTACGGATCGGTCACGCTGGCCAGCAGGTAGAGACCGGAGTTGCGGGCCGGACCGGTTGAGCTGTGGCAGTGGGCGCAATTGATTTCCAGCCAAGCCCGCGCCCGTTCATCCACCGTGCCGGACGCCTCATCATCCCAGGCCGCCAGTTTCGGTGCCTGCGCCGGATCGTCGGGGGCTCCGTTGAGAATGCCCATCCGCGACCAGTAGGCAAGCTGATTCTCCGCGCCGTGCTCGTAGTCGTAATCCTTGTTGAGATGCCGTGCCCGCGGGCCGATCGGTTCCAGCACCTCGTCCACCTTGTGGCAGCGCGCACAGTCGTTGGCGTTGGGAACGATGTACGGATTCGCACGTTCCTCGCCGTCGTAGTGCTTCCAGGAGACATTCACCGTCTCGCCGGCGACTTCGGAAACGGCATCGGACTGCTCGTCGTTCCAGACGTAGGGAACACCGATCCAGCCGCTGTCGCGGAGTAATAAGATGCGAGTCTCGATCAACCGCCGTCCCTGTTCGGGATGATTGAAGTCGGTCGGAAAATAAAACGTCTTGGCGATGATCGTTCCCACCGGAAACTCAAACGAGCTGCCCTCGCGATACTGGATCTTCGTCCCCTCGGGGACCTTGATCACACGGGACTTCCAAGCGTAGTCAGAAAATAGCGGCGAGTTGAGGTCGTAAGGAATCACCCCGGCGGCCGGTTTCAATTCCGCCAGCGGGCCGTCGAACAGGCCGTATTCAGACAGATATCGCTTCGGCCGCTCGCGCCGTTTGCGCGTCTTTTTGGCAGAGGGGCGCGGAATCGTGTCGTCGGCGACGGCGGTTTGCGCCTCGCCCGGTGGCGTCTGCTTCTCCTGAGCAGCCGGCGCAGCGGACGATGCAGCTCCACCCGGCGGCGGAGCCGACTGCGGCCCGCAGCCTCCGATAAACGCGATCAGACAGGCAGGCACGAGCCAAATCCGCCAGCGCCTAGCGGCGCCGGCGGGATAGGATCGATGCGACGCCATCTCATTTAACTCCCGGGATCGAAACCGCCGGCAACTTGGGCAGTTCGGCGGAGTACTCTTTCAGATCGAACGTGGGCTGCGGCGGTTGTCCGGCGGCCATCGACCCGAAATCGATATTGGCAAACGTGAACTCGCCGTTGTCGCCGATGTAAATCTGTTTCCCTTCGGGGAGCTTACCGTCGACGGTCTTCTTCTCGTCAACCATGCCGTCGTAGACGATGTCGGGCAGTTTATTATCCGGCAAAAACGCAACCACGTCGGCCCACGCTTTCTGCGGATCATAGCCCCCTTTTTCAAACTTGTTGTGATAGATCGAAATCGCTTCCGGATAGGGATCGTATTCCGCATCCTTGAATTGCCGCTGCGTGGTGAAGAAGCTGATGATGTAGCAATTCGTGCTCTTGTGGTCAGTCACTTCGTTATCAAAAATCTCGACCTGATCGTTGGCCATCACCGACACACCGGTTCCCGGCGGCACGGTGGCGACCATGTTGCCCGGCGCGGCGAAGTTGTCGTGGTTGTTGTTGAAGATTTTGTTGTTGTAAACGCGGCACTTGCTGCCGTTTTTGAGCTTCAAGCCCGGCAGCGAGAAGACCAGTAGTCCGCCCGTGTTGTTCGTCGCCACGTTCTCATACACGTCGGCGCCGATGCAATTCTCGATTTCGATACCGGCCACGTTTTTCTCAGCGCGGCAGCGGCGGACGATGATGTTTTTGGACTGGCCGACATAAATCCCCGCATCCGAAGCACATTCGGCCACGCAGTCTTCGATCAGCACGTTTTCGCATAACACGGGATAAAGGCCATAAGCACCGTTGTCCGCCTTCGGGCCGCGCGACCACCACGTTTTGACGTTGCGCATCGTCACGCCGTGAGCGCCTTCGACTTTGATTGCGTCGCCGGGCGTGTCTTGCAGCGTGATGTCCTCGATGGTGAAATCATCCGCCGTGATTTTGATTCCCTCGCCTCCGGTTCCCTTTTGCTGCTCGGCAAAATTCAGGATCGTCTTGTCCATCCCCTGCCCGCGGATCGTGACGTGCTTGGTGCCGTCCAGCGAGAGCGTTTTGGTCATGTTGAACTCACCAGCGGCGAATTCGATCACGTCCCCCTCTTCGGCATAGATCAGCGCTTCCTGAGCGTCCTTTTGCGCATCCGGCCCCGGCTTGATCACCACCACTTCCCCTTCGGCCTCGACTGCCGCATCGTCTCCGTTGGCAGCCGGGGCGGCCGCGTCATCGGCGGTGGCCGTAGTGTCATCCGCTGCTTTTGCAGCGGAGGCGTCGGCCAGTGCCTCGCCGTCGGCCGCAGCGCCCGCACCGGTCGTCGAGGCGGATGGTTGCGCTTTTTGACAGCCGATCAACACCAGGCAAACGCACAACGAGAGTGCAACACGCCAAGAGCTAAGTTTCATCTTTCGACTCTCCGAAGAAGTTAGGTGAGAAGTGTGTGCCTTGAAAAAGACTTGAAGCGGCCGGCGGCTCTACCTACCGGTTGGTAGGTCAACCTGGCGAAATGAATGGTCTCTCGTGCAGATGGTTGCCTTAAGTGAGAAGAGAATCGCCGGAAAACGAATCCCGAAATTCTGGCTGAACGCTCAAATCGTGAGCTGAGCTTCCCCAAGATTTGTAGACATCGTCTCTATCAAGATACAAGAATTCGCCGCTGCGCCAATCGAATTCGCCTGATTTACCCGTCGTTGTGGACGGAGACATCCGCTTTAGGGTTTAAGGCTTAGACAATCGCATCGACGGAGATGACCGCCACCATCACCGCTCCGATCGCCAATTTCCCGACCGTCCCCAGCACGCGTCCCACCAGCGCCGCTTTGCTGACCGCCATCGTCGAGGCGTGATCCCGGCCCTTCCAGGTTTCCCCCAGATAGGCCCCGCAGAACGCCCCTGCAGCGGCTCCGCCCAGGGCGGCGACAATCGGCCCCACGATCGGAATCGGCACCCCGACAATCGCCCCCAGCACGCTACCTACCGCCGCCCCGACGATGGAGAGGATCATCCCCCGCCGGCTGCCCCCTTCCTTGGCCGCCCCCGCGGCGCCGGCGACGAATTCGACCAATTCACCCAAACCAGCCAACAGGAGTACAGCCCCGACCACCCCCCACGACAAACCGTGCGGTTCAGGCGGGTGATACATCCAAGCAAAACCGGCGGCCAACCCCACCATGATCCAATTGCCCGGCAGAGTAAACAGCGTCAAACACCACGACGCACAGCAAGCCAGGATCAATAAACTCGCCCAGATGTAGTAAATCACTTCGGGACTGAAGTAGCTCATGCGGACCTCACTTCATGTCCTTCGTCAGTGACGTGCGAATCTTAGTAGCGACTCACCGCGCCTTGTCCGAAATATCGTGCCGGCACCAGGCGCCGTCCCAGCGGATGCATTTTACCGCCTTATAGGCCTTGAGCTTCGCGTCCGCCACCGTCTTACCCAGGGCGGTTACGCCCAGCACGCGGCCGCCGTTGGTGACCACCTCCTCGCCGCGTAGCTCCGTGCCCGCGTGAAAGACCTTGGTGTCGGGTAATTCCGCCGCCGCAGACAGGCCGCGGATCGGACGGCCTTTTTCATACTCACGGGGGGAGCCCTCGGCCGCCATCACCACGCAGACCGCCGGACGATCGTCCCACTCCAACTCGGGAAGTTTGCTCAACCGTCCCTGGGCCGCAGCCAAGAGCACTTCCGCCAAATCCGTTTTGAGCCGCATGAGCACCGGTTGTGCTTCGGGGTCCCCGAAACGGACGTTGAATTCCAAAACCTTCGGCCCCTGGTTGGTGATCATCAGGCCCGCATACAAAATGCCGCGAAACGCGCATCCCGATTTCTTGAGCGTGTCGACCGTCGGCACCAGAATCTGCGTGATGATCTGGTCCATTAACTCCGGCGTAATCAGCGGCGTGGGACTATAGGCCCCCATGCCCCCCGTATTGGGGCCTTTGTCGTCGTCGTAGGCCGGCTTGTGGTCCTGTGAGGTTTCCAACGGGATGATCGTATTGCCGTCGACGATCGCCAGAATGCTGGCCTCTTGACCGTCGAGTCGTTCTTCAATCACCACACGACTGCCGGCGGCGCCGAATTCGGTCTGCCGCATGATCCGCTTGACGGCATCGATCGCCTCGGCCTTCTTGGCACAGACGACGACTCCCTTTCCTGCCGCCAACCCGTCGGCTTTGACGACCAGCGGCGTTTCTTCGCGGTCGTTGATGTAGCTCTCCGCCTCGTCGGCGGATTCGAACACCGCGAACTGCGCCGTCGGCACCGCCGCCCGCTTCATCAATTCCTTCGAAAAGGCCTTGCTCCCCTCCAATTGGGCGGCCGCTTTGGACGGGCCGAACACGGTCAAACCGGCCGCCTGAAAAGCATCCACAATCCCCGCGGTCAGCGGCGCTTCGGGACCGACGACCGTCAGGCCGATTTGCTCCGCCTTCGCGAACTGCACCAGCCGGGGGATATCGTCGGACGAAATATCGACATTTGTCCCATCCGCCGCCGTCCCGGCGTTGCCCGGCGCGCAGTACACCTTGGTAACAGTCGGGGACTGGGACAACTTCCACACGAGCGCGTGCTCCCGCCCCCCCTGCCCGACGACTAATATGTCCATCACAGCTTTTCCTCCGCTCTATGCACGACATCGAACCG
>CALFYU010000512.1 GCA_937952455.1 uncultured Planctomycetaceae bacterium | reverse complement strand
GATGAAGCACTGGATCCCAGCCTGCGCTGTGAAGCAATCGTGGGATTGGCGGCGCGCGAACGGTTCTTCCGGCGGCGGCTCCGTGGACTCGTTCGTTTCTTGAGCGCAAACTGCTTTTTCCGGGCACAGGCACAGCAACACCGCGAGCGCCGCAAACGTGAACAACTTCCCCCAACGATATCGCATGCTCGCCCTTCCCGACGTGAATCAGCCGCTCAAGCGCGTGTTATTGCAGCGACGGGGGCGGCGTTTGGACCGTCAGATGATTGACCACCTCCCGAATGCCCGGTTCCATGCCGGCGATTAGCTCCGCCAGATGCCGGCGTTCGGGCGAGTCGACTTCGCCGTAAAGCTCGATGCGGCCGTTGTCTTCCAGCACTGTGACGTTGGCCAACGTCGGATACCGGTCGGCGAACGTCGTGAACTGGTCCCGCAAGGTGCTGACGACTTCGGAGGTATCGCGCTGCGGAAAGTTGAAATTGACCCGCTGCTGCGGCCGAATGGCGCGGCGGCGGTTCTGCGAACCTTGATTTCCGCGTCCATAATCCTGGTTTCCGCGTCCGAATTGTTGATAGTTTTGATTGCCGCCCGCCTGTCCGCGGTTGGCACTCCGCCGGCTCGTATTGCGAGTACGATTGGTGCGTGTGTTCGGTGAGTTTGCATTCGCATTACGGCCGCTTTGTACCGCATTGGGATCCAGGCCGACAAACGACCCGCCGCCGTCGTCCATCCCCACAAAACTCCCCCGACGAATATTGGTCGTCGCGCCGAACGCCGCGGCGCCTTGTTGCGCACCCAATGCCGTCGCACCGCTATTTCCGCCAGTCAGCGAGGAAGCCCCGGAGGTAGTTTGGGGGATTAAGGAATTCGTCTGGCCGCGGACCGGACCTTGGCGATTGTACAGAGACTGCGCCTGAGCCATCAGTGGTGAACTCTCGGCAATCCAAACCGTCGCCACCGCGATCACAATCAAAGCAGCCTGCCGCGCAATGCACGTCATTCCATATTCCCCCTTGAGCACTTGATTACAGTCGGCCTGTCGGGTGCAACTTCGTCCAGCTGTGTTTGACCGGGTCCCACGGCTGGCTTGTCCAAAGAGTTCTGCGTCGTACCCAAGCAGCCATTTTAATATTATCGCCGCAAATGCGGTCCGACAATGTGAAAACGTCCCAATCGCCGGCGATTCTCAGTCGTTAAGCGGTCTGACAACGTCCTCGTCGACGTGATCGAACGCCGAAAATTCGTCCTGTTCCTTTAAGTCGAACGCACCTTCCAAGTCGGACAGCGGATGGATCTGCCGTTCGAAGACGTTACGCGGCCGCTGCGATCGTTGTTCCCGGCGGTGCGTTTCGCCGCCGTGCAGGCCGGACATGTCTACGGTGATCGCGTCGCTGCCCTTGGCGCCTAGCCGATGCCTGCGCGTTTTCTGCGGTGCTTTTTCCCGCAACAATTCAGAGATCGCGTCGTCGTCGCGGTCGAAGTCTTCGCCAAACGCGTCGTCATCCGTCAAGGCTTCGGGGGCCTCGTCGGCAAATTCTTCAATCGGATGGACGTTACGTCGCAGCGGGTGCTTCGTTGACGCGGAGCGTTCCGGCTGATCCTGTTTGGCGTGGCGCTGCGAGCGGCGGTCTGCTAGTCGCGAGCGGATGAATTCGGCGCGGTCATTCCGGAGCTTGTCGTCGGTGTCCGCGGACTCAAACCCGACTTGCTCAATGCGATTATCACTGTCATCAGCGGGCATCCGCTCCGCGAGTGCGGCCTGGATCCCCTCGGTCATGTGTTGCTGCGTGTCCGATTCTGGTTCAACGCGCTGGGGAACAATTTTCTTTCGCACGATGGAATACGATTGCGTGACCGGCTGGTCCTCTTTCTTGTCGGCCAGTTTGTCGATCGTGTCTTTTGACGAACGGCTGAACAGGGTCTTGTTGTTGCGCGTGCCGTCGAGGGTGATATGCGCCTCTTCAGAGAACAGTGCCGGTCCGCCGTCTGCGGGAACCAAGCGTAGCGAGACCGTACAGTTCGCCTCGTGTTTGCCGGGACGCGGGTAGGGGATAAATACGCTATACGACGGGCCGATCTTGCTCAGCTCCGCATAGCTGTTCCATGCATCCGCCGGGAAATCATACTGCTGAATCGGTTTTCCTTGTTCTTCGATCGTTCCTTGGTCGTCGAACACGTACACGCGGACCGTGCCGTTGACGAGCGCCGGCATCGTGTCCCGGGAAGTGAAGAACATGATATTCCCGGCAAACCCGCGGGTGGGACGTCCTTCGTGCGTACCGCGCGACGGACGCCACATGGCAACGATTTGCGTCGCGGGACGTTCCTTGGTCGCCAGCGGATAGGCCGGCTTCTTTTCCCCTAAGGCGAAGGAGCCGAGTCCGAGGCTGGCACAACCGGTCGTCATGAGAGACGTCGCGGCGAAGACAAGTAAGAGCGGCTTGACATGTTTCATTGTGACTCACCCAAACGAGTGGTGGAAAATCGGATTGGAGTCGCCGGCCGTGACTGCCCCGGCCATGTGGGAAACGGCTTACTTTGCGTAATCCGGCGTTTCCTCATCGTAAAACTCCTCGTTTAACTGCAGCAGTTGCGGCGTTTCACCCAGCGGTTGCTCCAACCCCGCTTGCCGGGAACGACCGGGCATTTGCGACGTGGGAATGCCTTGTTCGTCGATCGCCTCGGGCGCCATAGGCGGCACTTCAGGCGGCGGCATGACCGTCGGCGGAGTTCCCATGTCCGGCGGGCAGTACAGTTCATCTTCAGGCAGGGCATAAATCGGCCCGTGAATCGCTTCCGCCTCTTCGGCGAAGAAGTGAATCCGTTCGGTTTCGACCTGCTTGATCCATTCCGAAACGGAATCGTCGTGAATGATCCGCGGCGTAAGGAAGATCAGCAATTCCGAGCGTTTGTTTTGATCGAATTCGTAGCGGAAGGCATTCCCCAACAATGGCAGGTCGCCCAAAAACGGCACTTTGCGTTCCACGTGCGTGGTGTCTTTGGTGATCATGCCCCCCAGCACGATCGTTTGCCCCGACTTGGCGGAGACGACCGCACTGGCCGACGTGATATCTTTGACGGGAGACTCCACCACGTTGCCGTTGGTGGCGTCAGTGAAAATGGGCACGCCGGAACCGGGCGTCAGATCATACTTGCTTTTGACCGCCAAGACTTCCATGACCACGTTGCCTTCGGGGGTGATGCGGGGTTTGACGCTCAGGATAATACCCGCCCGATCCTGCTGCACGTTGGGATAAGCGGCTCCGAGGGGGTTGGTGCTGACGCTTTGAACAATCGGCACGTCCTGACCGACCTGGATTTCGGCGGTGAGGTTATCCAGCGTGCGGATCTGCGGGCGGCTGAGCACCTCGACATTCCGCACCTGAGACAGAGCGCGAATCAGCACGCTGATGCTTTCCGAACTGGCCGAGAGCACCAAACCGCCAAATCCCAGATCGGCGTTGCCGCGCCCCACCGCGAAGTTGCTCAACCCCTGCGTTCCCACACTTGCAGGGTTGATCGTATTGTTCCCCAACTGATTTGTGTTGTTAAACGGAGAACCGGGCGTGCTTGCCGGTGAAATGGTCTGCTGGTTGTGTGGCGAAATGCCGGTGCCGGGCGAGTTGATCGTCTGTGTGATCGTCGTAATATCGTCGGGAGATATCACGCTACGATCAAACAAGATTGAATCCTGCACGCCCAGTTCCACGCCGAACTCATCGGTGTTCTCCAGTTGGACTTCGACCAACAGGGCTTGGATGATCACTTCCTCAGGCTGCGAGTCGAGTTGCATCACCAGCCGGGTGATATCTTCGAAATACCGCGGCGTGGCGCTGATGATCAGCGTGTTGCTGATCGGCTCGGGGACGACAATTACTTCCCGTTCGATCTGGGCGAACAGGCTGCCCAGTTCCGTCCGTTCTTCCTCGACCACTTGCCGCTCGGCCAGGAACTGATTGATCGCCGCGGCGACGTCCTCGGCCCGTTTGTTTTTCAAACGGTAGACGCTCGTCTCCCGCTCGCGGATCTTGTCAGCATCCAGCCGCAGAATAACGGCCTCCGCCACACGCAGGGCCTCGGCACCTCCTTGGGCGATAATCGTATTCGTGCGGGCATCGGAGGTGAATCGCAGTGGGACCAGGTTGTTGTCCGCTCCTTCAGCACCGGCGATCTGTACGCCGAGTTGGTCCTCTTGTTGCCCCTGTGTCTGAAACAGCGTCTCCAGAATCTGGACCACGGCCACGGCGTCGGCATTGATCAGTTTGAACATCCGCATCTCGGCCACGGTCGCCGACGGTTGGTCCAACTGCTCAACGAGCGCCGCCATCAATGGCATACTCGCCTCGGGAGCGACGACCATCAGTGAATTCGTCCGCGGGTCGGACGTGACGCGGATATCGCTGAGGATGCCGGAGCGGAGAATCTTTTCATTTCCCCCCTCTTTTTGAATGAACTGCAAGATCGTGGAACGGATGCCGCGAATTTCTTGCGCCCCCTCACCCCCGCCGGCTTGTCCACCGATAATTCCGCCTTGGCCAGTTCCGGTCGTCATCTGCGGATTGAGAATGCTCTGAATCGCCGTATTGAGCGTCTCAGCCAATTCGTCGGCGACGGCGTTCTGCAGACGGAAGAATCGCATCTGATTGATCGAGTCGGAATCCTCTTTGTCGATCTCGACGATCAGCGCGCCGATTTCTTCCATATCGCGCGGGCCGGCGTGCAAGAAGACCGTGTTGGTCCGCGGGTCGGCCGTGATTTTGATTTCCGGTCCCAGTCCACCACGTTCGGCGTAAAACTCGGTCACGATATCCACGACCTGTGACGCGACGGCACTCTTTAAGCGGAACACTTGAAATTGCGTCCCTGGCGCGACCGGCTGGTCGAGTTCATCAGCCAATTTCAAGATCGACTGCATATCCGCCGCCGGCGCCAAAATGACGATTGCATTGGGGGTCACGACCGGCAGAATGATCGCCGGCTGGATCTGCTGCGCCGATTCCGAACGTCCGCTCAGCAATTTCTCATACAATTGCATCAACAGATTGGCCAGCGCGGTGGAGCGGACGTGCTTGAGGTGCAGCACCTGAATGTCCGGCGCCGCCCCTTGCCCCAGACGCTGAATTTCCTCGATGATCCGCATGACCGCTTCGGTGTCCGCCGGGCTGCCGCGGAGAATCAAGACTCCCAACCCGGGGACGGACTCGACCGCGACCTCTCCTTTGAGACCCCCCACCAGATCCGACAGCTCCGGCTGATCCTCTCCGGGTTGTCCCTCTTTTTGCGGCTGCTGTGGGGGTTGGGCATCGTCGGCCGGCGGTTGATCGGCTTGCGCAATCAGGTCCTTAATCACCGGACGCAGCGACCGCTGCATCCGGCCGACGTCGTTTTTGCCGGCCATCAGGCGGACCGTCTCTGCGGGACGGAGGCGCAGCGCGTCCAGCCGGTCGACGAGGTCTAACATCGACTCGACCTGCACTTCGGGCCCCTCCACGATCAGTTCATTGTTCGCCGCGTCGATACCGACCGCCAGCTTGAGGTCGGTGGTTTTGAGTCGTTTCCCGTCCGCGGCGGTTTGCAGCACGTGGTGCGTTACCAGGAATCCCGGCAAATCAGCCGGACCGGCGTCAACCAAGCGGGCCGCGGGTTTGAATCCCTTATAAATGGCCCGCGCCAAGTCGACGGCCCGGCGACGCGCGGGTTGAATGGCGACGGAGGCGATCTCCGGCTCTTCGGCGGGCGGCTGCGCAGCGAGGGCCGGCGCGGCGCGATCGATGGCCGCTTCTGGCTCGTCATGATTGACCCGTTGAATTGCGTCTCGTTTTGAACTCGCCGTTTCGGTACGTTCCTCGTAAGGATCGTATACCGGAACGACAGCAGGTTCGTATTTCTTGCGGGTCGCGTTTTTGTCGAGGACGACCAAAAACTCTCCCTTGATCACCAGGCGGTAATGCTTGCGCGTCAAAGCGCGATTGAGAATGTTCAGTGCGGTTTCCGGCGGGTACATCCGGCCGTCACGGCGCGTGTAATATCCCACCGGAACGCGATCGGCGACGAGCGTTTTGCCCATCGACTCGGCAACGTCCTTGAGCACGATCTCCCATTTTTCATTGAGATAAAACAGGCGCACCGTAGGCTCTGAGTCGCTGCCGGTTTCATGTTGAAACGAGCGGGCGACGTCGAGGGCCTCTTGGTGCTTTTGAGCGCCCCGCGACGCTTTCTCCCCGGCGAAATTCGCCTTTGGGGGAACTAGCAGCAGCGCTGTACCCAAGGTGATCACACAAACGAGCGGCAGTTTGAGTTTTGAAATGGGCAAGGAACCGACTCCGGTTGATAGGGATATTCCGCCGCACTCAAAGTAGAGATGTGATTTGAGCAAGGGCGCAATGGACGGACAGACAATCCTCACAATCGGGATTACCGTCATTATCGGCAAAGTTTGCCAAGTTTGTGAGGAATCCCGCGCTCGGCAGTCCCGAATTGCCTGTTTAAGAGCAATCTTTTTTCCCGCTTCAATCCGACGGGAGGAGGTCGGCGCTTGGGCACGCAACGAAATCCGGCGCAAGCAGTTACGCAGATCTCAAAAGCGGGGCGTGAACCGGCGGCATTGCATCCCGATGCGTCGCGTCGACGTTACTGGGCTGACGCGGTGGTCGGATCGTCTGACTGGGCAGCAGCCGGTTGGACCTTTTCAATCTGCCGCAGATTCTGTCCCAATTCCAACCGCCAGACGTCCTCCTCGATCCGCATCGTCACATAGTCGGTGCTGATCGTGACCACCGTCCCTTTGATGCCGGCCACCTCGAACGCTTCTCCCATTCGCAGCAGCGTCTCGCGATTGGTTGTGCGATCATAGAGCAGCGCGTCCCAGCGGTCCCCCTTGGCGACCGAGCCGACGAGATAGACATGTTCGGCGACGTCGATGCCGGGCTTCTTGGGTTCGGCGTCTTTTTCGGGTTGCTTGTCAGCAACTTTGGGAGGGGGCGGTCCGTTGTAGCCCCGTACGAACGGATTGCGATCGGTAACGGATGCATATTGCTCGCGCGTTTTCCCCGCCATCAGCGCCGAAACGGCCTCGTCACGGCCGTCGGCGAACAACGTGTCACGCGGATCGGTTTCATTGATGGCGACGGCGTCAATCTCGATCGTCGCCTCAAGTTTCGGATCTCCCTGATGCTCGTCCGTACGGAGAGTCACCTTACGCACCTTCTGCAGCAGATCAGCGCTCTGCATGGCGAACAGAAAATCAGCCACCTGCTTCAAGGTTCCCTCGGCGGTCACTTTCATGCCGATCGAGGAATAGGTCTGTTTGACCGGCACAATCCGACTGCGGTCGACGACAATGTTCTGCAGACCGGCCTCCTCCGCGTTTTCCAACAACCAGATCTTGTGCAGCGCAGCTGCGTCATAGGCATCGGGCGGCAGACTTTGTTTTTTTAACTCAGCATATTTTCTTGTGGCGGCCATGATCGTTTGGATCTGTTCGCCCTGTTTGTCGACGTCCGTTTCGAGCGCCTTGATTTCTGCTTCGCGGTTGGTAATCGGAGCCAGTAGTACGTCCGACACCAGCGACCGCCCGGCCCAGAGACCGACGGCAACCAGCAATGCGATCGCAAGAATTTTCTCGCGGCGATTCATGATGCGGCCTCCTCCTTCTTTCCTTCCGCCCTGGGCGGCGAAGGCTGATTTTCGGACGAGTCCGGCTCGGCCGCTGTCTCCTCTTTCTTGTCGACGGCCGGTTTCGCGGCCGTCAATTTGACGGCGGGGGCGTCAGGTTTGAGTTCGATATCCGTGTCGAACTTCCACTTGTGATAGGGATCCTTGTCGTCCTCTCTGTCGTGATAGCCTTCGAGTTTATATCGTGCGTCCTGCCGCAGGATGCGCATGCTCAGGTTTTCGACGTCCTTGCGCTCGCGCGAGAATCCATCAATTGCAATTGTCGCCGGATTGTTGCCGGTTCCCAAAGAAAGTTGGATCTCACTTAAGAACGCGCGGTCTGCGGGCGGCAATTGTTCATTGAGCGCATAAAGTTCATCCAACCACAGCCTCCGGTCCGCCGTCCACTCGTCGAGGATGGCCACTTTTTCCAACATGGGCTCGCCCGCTTTGATCGTCTCGGCCTGTTGTGACTGCGTCGCGCGGAGGTCGTCGATCCGGCGATTGAGTTTGTTGATTTTGACGTACATCGTTCCACCGACTGCCAACGCGATGCAAGCCGCGGCGGCGGTGCCGATGATGGCCCGGCGGCGGTTGAGATTCGGTTTGACGGGGGGCTGCCGGGGAGCGAGAAAATCGACCGGTGCCGCCAGCGGCTGCGACTGCGCCAACAGGCTGCCCACCAATGCCGAATAGGCCGAGCGGTTTTGCGGAAGTTCGGTCTGAGCCTTAACGCCCGACGCTTCAAACGGATCGAGAATCTGCACACTGGGATTGAGCCGCTTAGTCAGCGCGGGCGCCAGTTCCGCGAACTCGTCCTGCGATCCCAGCAGCCAGGCGTGTGTCACGTCCGCGCTGCTGATGGGGCCAGTCAAGCCCATCATCGAGCGGGCCACGGCGGCAATCACCGCCTGATTGGCATTTGTTTCGGCCGTTCCGCCCACTTGCGTGAAGTGCGAAAAAACGAGATTGGGCCCTTTGAGGATCGAGATTTCCACTCGCGGCCCGTGGCGGGTGACCACCAGTGAAGCCTTGGCCGCCCCCTCCAAACCCGGCGCGGATCGCAGCACAACCTCCGCCGCCGAGACGGGACTCAGTCCGGCTGTGACCAGCTGCAAACCGGACGCTGTAATGACGTCGGTCAATTCTTTGAGCGCCTGTTTGGGAATCGTCGTGATCAACACGTCCCGGGCGGTCGCATCGTCGGCTTTGGGCAGCGGCAAGAAATCGAGCGCCAACTCGTCCACCGGCAGTGCCGATTTCAAACCGGCCTGATACCTCACCAACTCAGGCAATTCCTCGTCCGGCACGTCGGGCATGGCGATGTGCCGCACTACGGCCAACTCGCGGGGGAACGTTGCGACGACTTGTGTGGTGGCGACATTAAGCTCGCCCAGTCGTTTTTTCAGCCACTCTCCCGCCTCTTCCCGGTTGGCGGAGACGTCCAATTCATCAGGAATCACAAGCTCAAAGCAGTTGCGAATCCGGACGCCCGACGGTGAGACCTGCGCGTCGATCCCCAGGACTTTCTTGGTTTCAAATTCCAACGCCAATAAATCGGGCATAGCTTCCCTGACTTTACAAATCGAGCGCAGTATCCGCCGGGCGCAATCACTCTGCGTCCTATTCCATCATCGCCGCACAACAGGTCGCGAGCAACCGCGTTTGGTAAAAATCCTCGTGTTGATGTCGTAGAACCGCCCATCGGCCATGGGGGCCATTGGCGGCTTTTCTGCAAGTGCAATCCGTACAACCAGAAAAAACGGCTACTCCACCGCCCGAAACAGGTCGCGCGGATAGCCGATCCCCAACGGAGTCAGATCGCGGACCTTGATAATTTTCGCCGGTTTTTGCGTGGCATCGATCACCGCTTCGATCCTTACCAGCGGGGGACCGGCGTCGAAGTAGCCCATAATCTGCGTCGTGTAGACGTCTCCACGGGCGGTCAGATATGGCGCCACCTTCCGCAGCGTGGGTAGGTCCATCACGTTCTCGAAATACAGCCAGCCAATCGAATCCCGGCCTTGCACCTGATTTGACATTGATGCCCCGGAAAGACTCGTCACCCGCCGCGACACGATGTCATACGCCATTTCTTCGGTCAACTCCGGAACGCCCCGCAGAACTTCAAACGGAGCCTGATTGATGTTGATCCGCCCGGCGAGATTCTTTTCATCCAGCGTCGTCACGGCGTCGTCCACCGCCGAGATATAACCCCGCATCTCGCCCGCTTCATCCGACCAAGGACTCTCCAGAGTTTTCTGCGCCTTGTCGATCGTGGCATTCACCGAAACCCCGACCAAGTCGAAGATCGATTGCACGGGAAACTTCGATCCGCCGCTGAGTTCCATTCCGCCACGGGTCACCTGTCCCTGTCCGCCGAATATCGCCTGACCAGCCGAGACGGCCCCCTTCTGTGCGGAAGAGCCGGTCGACGCACCGGACGATCCGGTTTGCGCCGCCGAACTTCCCCCCTGTTGGGCCGTGCCGACCGAATTGTCTTGTTGTAACTCCTGTCCGGTGCCGACCCCTTCGTTCGAACCGGTTCCCACTCCTGGGCTGAGGTCTTTCGAATTCGAGGCGGTGCCGCCGGACGATCCCCCCTGCCGCGGCTTTGAGGAGGAGTCGGGGGCCGGTCCGAAGAGCCGATAGGCGATGACGAACGTCGCCGTTTCGGTGTCGTATTCCTTTTCCAATTCGTCGTACAGTTCGTCCAACTTGTCGGAGGCGATGTTGATCCGCGGCAGACCGTCGGACCGCACGTTCGCTTCGCGGCTATTGACTGTCAAATAGGCGGAGAACCCCTGGTCCAGTTCACCGTTTGCATCATCGGGGGGATGCGACACATCGCCATCATCTTCGCCGGGATCGAGCAGACCGTTGCGGTCGGCGTCCTCGCCATAGAGCAATTGCGGCGTCATCCCGCGGACCAGCAAGAGTTCATCCAGCGATTCCAGCGGGCCGTTCTTGGCCGCATAGGGGGTGGGCAGGGCGAGGTAGTAGTCCTCTTCGGCGCCGTAGTCCCGCGGCATATCGTTCTGATCGGTCCAGTCGAGAATCGAATCAGCGATTTCATCGGTCATTCCCGGAATCGCCATCAGCATCTGCCGCGCGGTACCGGCGCTGTGTTGTGAGAGTGCATTGATATTCAATTTGCCCGATTCATCCATCAATCCGAACCGGATCGAGCGGCGGGACTCGTCCGTCTCTGCGGGGGCGATGATCGAAAACCGCCCTTGTGTCCGGGCAACGTCGCCGGATTGCACGATGATTTCCTGATACAGTTGCGAGTCGTTGTAGGTATTCACCGATCCGGTCGGGATGTCGTTGTCCAAAAGCGACGCGACATATTCCACCCCCGAATCGGCAAAGATGCGGGCCTGTATGCGGCGGCCGTGCAGATTGGCCGACTCCGCCTCGACGATCATCATCTCCGCAAACGTATAGGCACCGAGAGCCAAAAACACGATCACCACCAGTACGACTAACAGCACGCTGCCGGAGCGAGGCTGCCGCCGGCGAGGAATCGGGGCGACCGGGCGAAATGTCCCGTTCCAATTACAATTCTGCATCGCTGTCATCCTCCGAGTTGTATTCGCTCGACCCGCCACCGGAGATCGGATCGGACGGCGGGAGCACGACGACAAGTTGATACAGCTTGGCCGTTTGCACTTCACCTGAGGAGTCGACCCCGTCCGACTCTTGGAAGCTGATCGTCACCCGTACGGCGCGGGGCAGCGATCCGTTCAACTCGCTGTCCCAACTGTCGTACCAATTCAGCCCGTCGGTGTATTCAAACTGCAATAGTTTGATCTCGGGAGCCAATAATTGGGCCTGTGATGCGATCGTCTCGACGTCCGCGGCCGAGTCGGCCTGCAACAGCAAAAGCCGGTCTCCTTCGATCCGCGCCAAGCCGGTAACGGTCGAACCGCTCGGCGTGGAATCTGGAAAGCGGTCGGCGATGGCCTGCGCGAGATCCCCGAGCCCCTGCCCCGCCAACAAGTACGTCACCGACTTCAGGTCGCTGGTCGGCAAACCGATCGGCCCTTCCGACACCGCCGCATAAGTCGCGTGCGAGCGGGGGAGACTCACGCTCAACACGACGCTGCGTGAATCGCCGATCAACCCGTTATTGCCGCCGTTGTTGTTGTCGGCCGGATCAATGACTTCGACCAGCGTCGACGTGTCCGCCGAGTCGTCGCCGTCGGACGAAGAAGACGACGAATCGGCCGCAGAAGAACTGCTCGCCGTCGAAGCTTGGTAAGTCGTCGCCAATAGGTCCAATTCGATCCGCTGCAGTACGGCCCGCGCCACTTGCGCACGCCGCACCTCATCCTCGCCCGCCGTGCGAAGTCGAAAATACAGGTCAAGCGCTGCGTACGCCGCCGCGATCAGCAAGGTGCTCAGCGCCAGCGCCAACAAGACCTCAAAAAGTGTAAAAGCCCGCCGCATGGGAGTTGGCTGATGATGTCGGATACGGATCATGGCGCATCCTCCGAACTGTCATCCGAAGTCGAAGTCGAACTGCTCACCATGGTCGCTGTATCGCGGTAGAGTCGCGGAATAGAATAGGAAACATCGCTAAATCCATTTCCCGCGTCGTGCGTGACCGTCACAACCACCTGCAGTAACCCCGGTTGTTCCGTGGCCGCCGAACTGACGCTCCACTTCCAGGCGGGGTCGTCGTCGAACGGCACTTCGGTGACAACCGCCGTCGGATCCCCCACGGCGATCAACTCCGCCATCCGGCTTTGGCAGCGAATGATCGCTTCGGTCTGCAGCCGCGCGCGCACCGAACTTTGCACGCCGCTGGAGACCAACTGCGCGATGGCAGCCATCGCCGCCGCGAGGATCGCCAGCGACAGCAGGACCTCGAACAACGTCAACCCGCGGCGCGCATTGCGTCTTGTCCCGGTGGGCGAAGATCGAATTGCGGACGTGCGGACCATGTGATTACTCCTCCACGGCCGTGACGAACGCTTGCGTGCCGCCGGTCAGTCCGCGCACGGTGATCGTCATCGATTCGTCATCGTCATCGGTGATCGCGAAGATCGAATCGGATGCCGTACCGTCGGGATGAAACAGTACCGGCGGACCCCATACCGCCCGCGACAAGTCGTCCGCGTCCAGCAAACCGGCCAACAGTTCCGTTTGGATGGCATCGCCGCTCGGCGCCTGCGCGTCGGTTTGTTTGAAAGTGACCGACTCGGGCAGTTTTCCTGACCGCTTCCAGGCCGCGGCGGCGGCCGTCGCAATGTCGGTGCCGGGGGTGTCGGCAACCGCTACCAACTCTGCCGCATCGGCCGGTACCAAGACGTAGCGCCGGCCGCCCACTTCGTACCGAAACTGGTAAGTGGCGCCTGCTTCCGTGGCGCGGACCCGGGCGGCGCTGAGCAACACCTGCACGTCGCTGATGGCGCGCTCCATGTCTTGCCGGCCGAGCATCCGGCCGAGTGACGGCCAAGTCACAACCGAGAGGACGACCAACAGCGCCAGCACCAGCAGAATCTCAAGCAACGTAAAACCGCCGCGATACTTGCGCGAATCACGATCGAAGCGGGATTTCAACATACTGCCAGACCAAGCTATTCGGATTCGACCGTCCAATTGTTGATGTCATCATCCGTGCCGTCCTGTTTGTCCGGGCCGAGCGACCAGATGTCAGCCTTCAGGTTGTCGGGATGATTGGGGCCGGGAAACTCGTATTGGAACGGATTGCCCCAAGCGTCCTTGGGCAGCATCGTCGTGTCATCCAAATACGGCTTCCGCCACTTGGGGTCATTCCCCGGGTTGCTGATCAGCACTTCCAGACCTTCGCTGGTGGTGGGCAACTGCCCGTCGTGGTCCAGGGCATACATCTGCAGTCCCGTTTCTAGACCCTTGATGCTCAATTTCGTCGCGTCGATGTTGGCTTGTTGTTGCGTCCCCAACAGTTGCGGCACGACCAGCGCCATGATCACGCCCAAAATCGCCAGCACGAGCAACACTTCGATCAATGTGAAGCCGCCCCGTGACTGCCGTGTTGATTTGTTACGAAGGGAGTTCATCGTCACCGTTCCTTTTCCTATCCTATTTTATTGATAGCTGTCGATTGAGTTGTTTTGGTTCGTTCGGTCGCGAAGACCCGGCCAGCGACTATTGTAACGCACCCGCCCCTTGGAATACCGGCAATAACAGGGCAATCACCACGAACAAAATGATCACCGCCATGATCAGCAACATCACCGGTTCCAATAGCCGCACAAACAGTTCCAACTGCCGGTTCGTGCGGCGCTCCATATTGTCGGCGATGTCGACCAACACGGTTTCCAAGCTATTCGCCTCTTCGCCGACGGCGATCATCTCCACGACTTCAGTGGAAAATTGCCCGCTTTGTTTCAGCGGCCGAGCAAGCGATTTGCCTGCGGAGATATTCTCCGCCGCCAGGCCGACTGCCTCACTGAGAATCACGTTGCCGGTCGCATCTTTTGAGATCTGCAACGATCGCAGAATCGGCACGCCGTTGTGCAATAATGTCCCCAAGATGCGGCAAAACCTCGAAACGGCCAAGCTGCGGATGATCGGCCCGGCGCCGATGATGTTGAGTTTCCAATGATCCATCCGTCGCCAGCCTTCGTCGGTCTCCAGATAGCGGCTCGCCAGCCAAACGCCTGCGGCGATCGCTCCCAACAGCCACAAACCGTAGCTGCCCAAAAAATCGCTGAGCGCCATCAGGGCCGTCGTCGGCCAGGGCAAGCCCCCGCGCTCTTTAAGCCGTTGAAAAAGCGGCTCAAACTTGGGGACGAAGTAGACGATAATTCCCGTCACCATGATCGTGCCCAAAACCGCCAAAAACGCGGGATAGGCGACCGCACCCACGATGCGGCTCTTGAGGTCTTCCTGGTGTTCGGTGAACTGGGCGATCCGTTTGAGCACGTCCTCTAAGAATCCGCCTTCCTCGCCGGCGCGGATCATGCTGGCCGTCAGGTCGTTGAATACGTCGGGATGAGCCGTCACTGCATCAGCCAGCGGGGTTCCGTCTGCTACGCGTTCGCGGATGTCGTTGAGCACCGCCGCAAGCGCCGCTTGCGAGCTTTGTTGCTGGAGAATCTCCAACGACCTCAGCAGCGGAACGCCCGAATGTAATAAGTCGGCGAGTTGCGAAAACAACATCGCAAGATGCCGATTGCGAATCTTCTGACCCCAACGCCGCTTCCGTTTCGTGATGTCCTCCGCCGCGTGGACCCGTAGCGGAAACAGCGCACGCTGAGACAGCGAACTGACCGCCTCATGTTCGCTCGCAGCGGAAATGACGCCGGTCACTTCCGTTCCGCTCAATTCTCGGGCCACGTACTGAAACTCAGGCATAACAACTCGTCAAACGATTACACCGGATCCGCTTTGGTAATACGGTTCACCTCTTCCACGCTGGTGATGCCGCTGAAGACTTTTTGCCATCCACTGTGCCGCAAGGTCTTGAAACCGTTTTGCATCGCATAGTGTCGAATTTGGTCGGCGCTGGCCCGCTCGACGCACAATTGCCGCACCCCCACGTCGCTGCGGAGCAACTCGAAAATCCCGGTCCGACCGGCGTATCCCGTGTCGCGGCACTCGCGGCAACCGACAGGCTTGAAGACTTGGTCCGGCATTTCCTCGACCATGTCGCGGGGGACCTCATCGGCGGACAACCGGTAGGGAGCCTTGCACAGCGGGCACAACTTGCGGATCAACCGTTGCGCCAACACACCCTCGACGGTGCTCGCCACCAGATACGGTTCGACCCCCATGTCGACCAACCGCGTAAAAGCGCTCGCCGCATCGTTGGTGTGCAGCGTGCTGAACACCACGTGCCCCGTCAGCGACGCCTGGATGGCGCTGTTGGCCGTCTCGCCGTCTCGGATTTCCCCGATCAGAATCACGTCGGGGTCGTGACGCAAAATACTCCGCAAACCGGCGGCGAAGGTCAGCCCGATCTTGGAATGCACCTGAATCTGGTTCACGCCGGCTAAGTGGTATTCCACCGGATCCTCAACGGTGATGATCTTGGTCGTTGTGCTCCGCAACTCGTTCAAACCGCAATACAGCGTCGTCGTTTTTCCACTCCCGGTGGGACCCGTAACGAGAATGATCCCGTACGGCAACGTGATCATGTCCTTGAAGATCGCATACAGATCCTCCGGGAAGCCGACGTGACGCAGGTCGAACGTCATCGCCTGTTTGTCCAACAGCCGCAGCACGACCCCTTCACCGTGCATCATGGGGATGACCGAGACCCGTACGTCGATCTCCCGGCCGCGAATCCGCAATTTGATCCGGCCGTCCTGCGGTAACCGCTTCTCGGCGATGTTCAATCGCGCCATGATCTTCAAGCGACTGATGATGGCGGCCTGGAACTGATTGATCTCCGGCGGGACCGGCTGCACGCGCAACATGCCATCGACGCGGCAACGAATGATGAATCCCCGCTCGCTCGGTTCCAGGTGCACGTCACTGGCGTGTTGGTCGAGCGCGTCGATCAGCAGATCGTTGACCAGCTTGATCACCGAGGCCTGTTGGGCCATTTGGGCGAGTTCGCTGTCGTCGTCCTCGATCCCCTCGAGCAACTCGACGTCTTCGCCGCTGCGCTGCGCGACCAATTGGCCGATCGTGTCGCCGCCGACGCCGAGATTGTTCTTGATCAACTCCATCAAGTCGGCGTGGCGGGCCAGCACAGGTTCGATGCGGCAGCCGGCGGCCGAACTGAACTCGTCGATCGCCTCCAAGTCAAACGGATCGCTGGTGGCCACCAGCACGTGACCGTTCTCGCGCTCCAGAGGAAGCACGCGATGCCGGAAGATCTCCCGCGTGGGGAACTTCGACAAAAAGTCGCGATCGACCTCGACCTTCTTCAGGTCAACGTACCGCATGCCCAACTCGTCGCCGAACGCCTTGAGCGTTTGTTCCTCGGTGACGTAGCCCAATTGCACAGCCACGCGGTCCACACGTTTTCCGCCCGCTTGGGCGAGGGCCGTTTCCAATTGGCTGTCGCTGAGCAATCCGTGGCCGACGAGAATGTTTCCAATATCCATAGCTGGCAACCAAAATCCCGATCACTGGGCGACATACGGGGCACTTTGCCGGCGCGTCGCAATTATGTTGACTTGAGAAACTTCCCCGCGGCGCGGTCGCCGGCCGGAACTGCGGCGGAGCAGAGAACACCGTGATTGCCGGCGCGGGCGCGGTGGAGTGACGGTATGGATGACTTTCAACTTCAGTTGTTAGGGATGAGAACGCATTTGGGAGGCGGTTGTTCACCGCCGGCGGCGAGTGAAATCATAATCAAAGGATGTTATTTCCGATGACATTTGTTTGTGATTCGTCGCCGGATGTCGGATATTCTCACAAGTACATCTTAACGACTTCGCCGCCCGCGTGAGCCCGAAAAATCGCCGCCGCCCCGTTCCGATCGCCCTCGTCTTCCGCGCCAATCGTCGTCGCCGGGACCTCCGCCTCCCTCTTGCATCCGTTCCCGCATCCGGCGCTCGAGGAGCTCACGCATCTGATTGTGACGCGCGTAGTCGCCTGAAGAC
>CALFYU010000511.1 GCA_937952455.1 uncultured Planctomycetaceae bacterium | reverse complement strand
CGTAGTTTGCCGCTCAAGAACGTGCGCACCGATCCGTGGGGACGCCCGCAGCAGACGGGACCGAGCATTAAGAATACGATTCGCCAGCGGGTGGTGCATCGCACGCTGTGGGAATCGAAATACCAAAGCACACAGCGGCGGCCGATTCAAACCGTCCAATTGGGTATCGGCAGGCCGCGCGTGATGGTTGTCGGCGGACTCAGCGGCACCGACGCCGCCAGCATCAGCGTGGTCGAATACTTTGCCAACGCGATGAGCAACCAAGCCGATCTGCAAAACGCGTGTACGGCGCTCTTCGTCCGCAATCCCAATCCGGACGGTGTTGCCCTGAAGTCGACCGAGAACGGGCGCGGCATCGATCTCAACCGCAACTTTCCGTCGGACGATTGGCGGTCGACCGCCGACGGCAAAGCCGGGCCGACGGCCGCCAGCGAAATCGAAACGCGGGTATTGATCCGGCTGATTGACGACTTCAAACCCGACCGCATTATCGTCGTCGAGAATACGAATGGTGCCAGCGGCGTCCGCTACGCCGGATCGGCCCGGCAACTCGCCCGCCAAGTGGCGGCGCAGACCGGGTATCAGCTATCCGGCCGCGATTCTACGCTGTCGGGATCGTTTGAGCAATTCGCTGGCAACGACCGCCGCTTGCCGGTGATCGTCCTTTCCATCAACGGTCGCGTGGACGGCAAAACCGCCTGGGACAGAAACTCTGACGGTTTGATCACCGCTCTGACGGCGATCGATCCGGAGCAGTCGCAGCAATACAATCAACCGGCCGAAGAGGATTACTCCGACGGCCCGGTGGCCAAGTCGAAGAGTTTCCCGCTGCCGCTGAACATCATCAACGGTTCCGAGGAAACGGACACGCGGAATTCGGGCCGCTTACAGGCCCCGCGCCCTGCCCCGCGCGGCTACCACGAGTTACCACCCCCCGGCCGCCGCCCGTGACGGGCGGCGTTTGGGAGACCGACGGTCAAGTCCGTGCGGGGGCGGGAGACCCGCGTACAACATGTGCATGCAACCTGCCGCCGATTTGTCATTCCAGTCCGAAGCAGTACAGATGTCCGTTGGTGCGGAGGTAGATCCGTCCGTCGACCAGCGCCGGGGTGTCGTAGTTGTCTTCTTCGAAATCCGCCTAGCTGACTTTTTTCCATTCCGGATGGGCGGAGATAACCGACAGGCGGCCGTGTTCGTTCAGCAGATAGAGTTTGCCATCGCCGTATACTGGTGAACTGTAGTACGAACCGGTGGCCGAGATTCGGGCCGTTTTGACGGCTTGCCCGTTGGTGGCGTCACGACTGGTGACGATGCCGCCATTTTTCACTGTATAGACGTATCCGTCGTGATACAGCGGCGAGGGGACGTACGGCAATGTCTTGCGTTCTTTCCATAGGACGTGCGTGTCAGTGATATCGCCGGTGCCGCCCGGTTTGATCGCCACGATGGCGTTCTCCGCCGTGTGGAAAACGTTCCGCATGAATTCGTATTCGGTGCGCGTGATTTCGCCGCTCTTGTCGCGGTCGATTTGTTGAAACCGGCGCTGAAGTGCGCCTTCTGGGATCTCGGCCAGTTCCAGCGTGCCGTTTTTGTTTTCGTCGATCGTTTTGAGTAGATCGTCGAATGGTTCCGCCTGAATGCGGTCCTCCGTATCGGCGCCCGGCGACCAGACGGCCAGATACAACACGCCGTCGCTGCCGATCACCGGCGTGGTGTTGGAGATCCGAGCGATGCCCCGCACCGTCCAGACCTCACGACCGGTTTCCAGGTCGTAGCCGACAATCCGCAGCGTGCCGCTGACGACGATTTGGTGTCGACCGTTTTGTTCCCAGACGATCGGTGTTGAATAACTCCGCGGAAACTCGCTGCGGTCAATCCGCCGTACCAATTCGCCGTTGGATTTCTTGAAGATCATCAACGCTGAGTCGATGTCGTGGTCCTGATTCAGGATCACGTAGTCATCGTAAAGAATCGGTGAACTGCCGGCGCCGAACGTGTTGCTGAACGGCCCCATAGGCTTTTGCCAGAGCGGCTCGCCATTTTTGTCGTAGCAGAACAGTCCCGCCGATCCGAAAAAGCTAACGACGATCTCGCCGTCGCTGGCGGGGCTGCTTTGGGCGTAGCTGCCGATCGTGTGGATCTCTTCCAGCTTGTCGTGCGGGGCGACTCGCTCCCAAAGTTGTTTGCCCGTATGGCGGTCCAAGCCGATCGTGACCAGTTTCTCGTCGCGGACGCCGGTGAGGAAGATGCGATCATCGGTGACAACCGGCGACGAATGTCCCGGCGGCAGCGGCGTCTTCCACAACACGTTCTCTTCCGGGCCGATCTTATCGGGCAATTGTGCCGGCGACGGCATATGGCCCCCGCCGTTGGGTCCGCGAAACTGTAGCCAGGAATCCGCCCCTGCGAACGAAGGGGACAGTGATAGCAGCAATAGAGTCCAAGCCAAAACACGCATCGGGCAACCTCAATGGGACCAGGGAGGAGGATGTCGACTGCGGCCGCGCGCCGCAGCATCTCAATTTTATACACCCTGGGCGGGGAGAGCGCCAATTCACGGTCCCACGGGCAGGCCAAGCGAACGGCATTCTCATGTCGTCGCGAATCTCCTAGAATTCGGACCGGCCTGAGTTGACGGTTGCGGTCCGCTGAGAGAAAGGATTCCTGGCTGTGGACACCGATTTGAAAACCCGCCGACAACGAATCGGCATCCTCGCTGCGCTGACCGCGTTCGTTTTAGTGGGATGCGGGGGACATCAGGTGA
>CALFYU010000510.1 GCA_937952455.1 uncultured Planctomycetaceae bacterium | reverse complement strand
GACTTGCAGATTGTGCGAAATTTACAAATATCAACCTAGCGCTGAAGTAATAGTTGAGGGTTCACAATAGGGTGTAAGCGCTGAAAAAAATCCGAAGCACGAAATACGAAACAAATTCAAAGATCCAAAATTCAAAACGCTCCTGTCATTTGAGTTTCAGGATTTGGAGCTGTTTCGTATTTCGAGATTCGTATTTCGAATTTTGCGAATTGCGAGATGCGCCCGAGTATAACCCATCACGTCCCGCTGCGGGTGGTTTTTCCTCTTGACGCAATTTCTGTCTTATAGAAAATCCCCGCCTCTCTCAACTCTCACTACGTCACACCACCAGTCCCAAGTCTGTGGAGACCGCTTCGGTATCCTGGGTGGCGGTGCGCACACATCTCTCAAAATACGGAGCGGAGCATGTCACGACTGAATTGGCTCGTCGGCGCTGCAGCCATGTGCGTCATGGCCACGGGCTGCCAGAACATGAACAACACGGAAAAAGGCGCGGTCGTCGGCGGAGCCAGCGGCGCCGGGATTGGCGCGATCGTCGGCAAGCAACTCGGGAGCACCGGCGCCGGAGCGGCAATCGGCGGCGTGGCCGGGACGCTGTTAGGAGGCGCGGTCGGCAAGGCGCAGGACAACGCCGAAGAGGCCGAAATGTACCGCGAACATGCCCAACAACAGGAAGCGGCCCGCAAGTTTGAACAGCACGCGATGACCAACTACGACATTATCAAATACGCCAAGAGTAACGTGAGCGATGAATTCATCGTCGGTGAAATCAAGCGCCGCGGCGGTCGCTTTGACATGTCGACCGAAGGCATGATCAACCTGCACGAGAACGGCGTGAGCGAACACGTGCTCAAAGTGATGCAAGAACGCGCCCGGTATTAGGCAATTGCCACGAACCCCGTAGGGCAGGCTCCCGCCTGCCGCCCGCAGTCGTGTGCGTGAATGCAGATTGGCGGCAGGCGGAAGCCTGCCCTACCCTTATTATTTTTTATAGTGCGCGGCGAGTTCCCGTTGTTCCCATGCGGGAAGTCGCCGCGCATATTCTTGCGCTTGGGCGATGAAATCGACACCGACGTAATCGGCCCAAGCCTGCTGCAATTTCTCGACGACCGCGCCGCGGGCGCCGTCGCCGACCGGCTGGCCCTCGAAGGATTTCGCATGCACGACGCAAAACGTTGTCGCCGTGCAAAACATTTCGTCGGCCTGCAGCGCTTCGTAACGGCCGAGGTTCGTCGACTTGAAGGGGACGCCGATTTTCGCGGCCAACTCCGCCACCGTGCCGCGGCTGACTCCCAGCAGGATATTGCGGGGTTCAGGCGAGTAGATCGTGCCGTCTGCCACCAGAAACACGTTCCACCCCGGCCCCTCGGCAAGATAGCCGTCGGAATCGACTAACAGCGGCCAGACCCCCTGCCCGATTCGCGCGCCTTGCAACAGCGCCATCTGATAATGGGCGCGACTGCGCGTCTTGGCCTTGGGGTCTAGCATCGTCGCGGGAATCGCCGGCTGGGCCACGATCGCGAGGTCCACGCCGTTTTCATAGTTCGCCGCAAACCGCCCCATGTGTTTGATGAGCGGCCAGCAGTTGATCGAAACGGTCGGCCGTCCGCCGTCGGGAAAGACGGTGCTGTACAGCGACAGCGGTCCGCGGGAGACGTCGTGCATAATCTGCCAGTCGACATCGCTCGCCTCGGTGCCCAGATTGCGGCGCAGCGTTTCGAGCGTCAATTCCTCCATCTCGTCGATCGTCAGCCCGCAATCGATCTCCAGCAAGCGCAGCGAGGCGTACAGGCGTTCCAGGTGCGACCGCAACCGGAAAGGCTCTTGCTTAAAGGTCCGCGTCATTTCAAAGGCCATGTCGCCGAACATCAGCGCGGAATCGAAGATCGAGACGCGGGCCTCGGACTCGGGAACGTATTCGCCGTTGAAATAGGCGGTGCGGTTGGGCATGCGACATGCGGCCGGTAACCCCAGCCGCTGTATTCATTGGAAGGGCTTAACTCGAACGCGCCTCTTGCGGGCCACGTTCCTGCTGCGGCGATCGCTCATCGACGTTCGATTCGGCCCCGTGCAGCGAGCGGATCCGGAAATCGTCCCAGGACAAGGTGTAAACGAAACAGGGACGTCCGTCGGGAGTATAAGCGGCCGGTTGGCTTTCCCACCAGCCGCGCATGCTGCCCCGCGGCGGCTGCGCATTAAGTCGCCGTTTGCACTCCGTGCAGACCCGCCCCACCATGCTGGATTGATCCTCGGGGCGCTGGTGCGTCAGACAATGCGTTACGTGGGGGAATTCTCGTTGCATACCTCGATCGTAAACCACGCCGGGCGAAATGTTAAACGGAAAACTGAAAATTGCGGGGAAACGATGCGCGGGAAAGGCCGTCCGTTCGTACCGCAGCAACTTCAACAACCGCGCCGATCATGCCGTGCGTACCGTGCGCCCCTTACTCAGCCGATGTTGTGTTCTGTCAGCTGGTTCACAAATTTCCGGAAAAGTCAACGCAACATCCTTAACCGTCAAAATCGAGATTTTTTAATTTCATGCTTGGCTTCGGTTCTGAAACTTGATAACTGTAACGTGGTAAAGCGATTGTGTTCGCCGCTCGTCGATGTGCGGCAAGCAGGAAAGCGCCTTACCCATGTGTCCGGTGTTTTCTCAACTTGATTTTGGGAGAGACCTGCTGATGAAAGACCGACAACATGCCGGCGGCAACACCACCGTCAGCCGCCGCGCCTTTTTGCAAGGCTCAGGCGCAGCGATGGCGGCAACCGCCATTGCCACCGGCGCCAATGAAGCCGTTGCGGAAGCGGAAAAGCCCTCGCGGCTGAGATCCGCCGGACCGCAAAAGGTGGTGCTGACCGTCAACGGCAAACAGCACACGCTGATGCTCGAACCCCGCGTCACGCTGCTCGAAGCGCTGCGCAACGATTTGAATCTGACCGGCGCCAAAGAGGTCGGCAATGTCAGCAATGACGGAGCCGACACGGTGATCATCGACGGCAAACCGGTGTTCGCCAGCACGCGGCTGGCCATCGAAGTCGAAGGCAAAAACATTACTACCGTCGAGGGCCTCTCCGAAGGCAAGAACGTCGACGAGGTGATCACGGCCTTTGTCAAACATGATGCCACCCAGTGTGGCTATTGCACGCCCGGATTCGTCGTCGCCGTCCGCGCCTTTCTCAATAAGAACCCCGGCGCCAACTTGGAACAGATCCGTAAAGGCCTGGGCGGCAACATTTGCCGCTGCGGGACCTATGCGGGCGTGACTGACGCCGCCGTGGAGTTGTGCAAGCAGGGAGGTGCTTAATCATGGCCGACGAACCAAACCTGGAATATTTCTGGCCGCCGCGTGAAGAGAATGTCCTGATCGGCAAAGACATTCAGCGAATCGACGGGATCGCGAAAGCGACGGGACGGGCGAAGTATTCGTCCGACATCAATACGCCCGGCACGCTGTTTGCCAAGCTGCTGACCTCGAATCAGGCTGCTGCGAAGATCAAGATGTTGAACATCGAGCCGGCGAAAAAGGTTCCCGGTGTGCGAGCGGTGTATGTCTTTCCCTCGGCTTACGATATCGCGACGGGCGAGTCGAAAGAAATCCGCTGGGACGGCGCCCCGATCGTGGCGGTCGCAGCCGACCGGCCGGAAATTGCCGCCGACGGTGTTCGCGCCATCGAAATCGAGTACGAACCGCTCCCCTTCTTCGTGGACGAGGAAGATCTGGCCGGCGCCGAGAAAGCCCAAGAGGAAACCGGCATCGAACGGGTTAAATCGCTGGGGGACAACACCGAGGGGGACGTCGAATCGGCTCTCAGCGAAGCAGCGGTCGTGCACAAGGGCTATTACGGCATCCACACCATCAGCCACTGTTGCCTGGAGCCTCACGGTTCTCATTGCGAGTGGGATGGAAATGACAAACTGGAGGTCCATCTCTCCACGCAAAACGTCTCCGGAACACCGGGACAGTTTGCCGGTCCGTTGGGATTGGAACAAACGGCCGTGCACGTGCAAGGCCATTATGAAGGGGGCGGATTCGGTTCGAAATTTGCCGCCGACGAATGGGACTTGGCCTGTGCTGAAATGGCCAAGACGACCGGCAAGCCGGTACGTTTGATGCTTGACCGGGCCACGGAGTTGAAGATTGCCGGTACTCGACCCTCCGGTTTTATTGACGTCACGATCGCCGCCGACGCTGAAGGCAATATCATCGCCTGGGACAGCCACCATTGGGGCACCAGCGGCATGGCCGGCGGGACGGTCACGCTGGGCAAGATTCCGTATGTCTTCGACTTTGCAAATCGAAATCGCAAGGCGACCGGCTTGGTGTGCAATACCGGACCGAACCGCGCGTGGCGTGCACCCCCGCACCCGCAGCTTTGCGCCCTGACGATGACCGCCATGGACGACCTGGCGGCCAAGTTGGAAATGGACAGTTACGACCTGTTCATGAAGAATCTGCCGAACGTCTCCAAGGGGATTGACGATCGCATCGACGTCTACGCCGAACAGATGAAAATCGCGGCGGAGATGATCGATTGGAAAGCCAAGTGGCATCCGCACGGCAAGGGAGGCGGTGAAGGCGCGGTCAAGCGCGGCTTGGGTATGGCGTTGCATACGTGGGGCGGCGGTGCCGGTCCGTGTACGTGCCTGCTCAAGGTGCATCCCGACGGCTCCGTGGAGACCTTCCTCGGCAGTCAAGACTTAGGGACCGGAACGCGGACGGTCATCGCCATCGTCATGGCCGAAACGTTTGGCCTGACACTCGACGACGTGAAGGTCAACCTCGGATCGAGCCGGTACCCGAAGTCCGGCGCTTCCGGCGGAAGCATCACCGTCGGCGGGGTGTCCAGCACGCACCGCATGGCGGCGCAGAAAGCACTGCGGCAGATTTTCAATCTGGTCGCAGCCAAGTACGACGTCAAGGCCGACACGCTCGCCGCCAAGGGAGGTCAAATCCTCTCCGACGGCAAACCGGTCTGTTCCTGGAAACAGGCAGCCGGGCTAGTGGGTCCGATGCCGCTGGAAGTGCAAGGCGAAACGACACGGGAAGGATTGACGTCGGCCACCGTCGGCGGCGTGCAAATGGTGGAAGTTTCGGTAAACACCGAAACCGGCGTCATCCGTATCAACGACTTCGTCTGCGTGCAGGATTGTGGGTTAATCATCGACGAATTGACGGCCCGCAGCCAGGTGCTGGGCGGCATGATCATGGGCATCTCGTATGCCCTCACCGAAGAGCGGATCATGGACAGCCACACCGGCCGTTATCTGAACGCCGACCTGGAGAACTATAAGCTGCCGCGGATCGGCGACATCGGAAACCTGCGGGTGAAGATGTACCAGCCCGCCAGCGAATACAATCGCGGCGTCGTGGGTTTGGGCGAGCCTCCGGTCATTTCGCCAGGTGCCGCCATTTCCAATGCCGTGGCCAACGCCACCGGCGTTCGTGTTCCCGTGCTCCCCTTGACCCCGCAACGGGTCCTGGACGCGTTGCAGAAAGGAGGTGCGGCATGAAGTCGTTTGAATTTGCCAATCCCCAGAGCGAGTCTGAAGCTCTGGAATTGATGAATGAAAACCCGGAGCAGACGGTCGTCCTGGCCGGCGGCACCGATTTGATTTCGCTGATGCAGGCCGACATCATCCGGCCCGATCGCGTCGTGGACATCAAGAACATCGACTCGATGCATGACGTCCAGGAAGCCGACGGCGGGTTGATGGTCGGGGCGTTGAACACCTTGGAGGACGTGCTCGACAACTCGCGGTTCGCTGACTACGCCTCCGTGGTCCAAGCGGCCGATGCGGTGCACGCCATTCAAATCCAATCGTCAGGCACGATCGCCGGCGATTTATGCCATCTGCCCAATTGCTGGTACTACCGCAACGGCTACGGCCTGTTGGCTCTCGACAATGGCACCTCGCTGCCGGAAGCGGGCGACGGGCGGTATCACGCCATCTTCGGCAATTCCGGACCGGCCAAGTTCGTCAGCGCCAGCCGTTTCGCCCCGGCGCTGATCGCCTGGGGTGCCAAGGTCCGCATCATCGGCCCTGGACCGGACGAGGCGGAAATGCTCCCGCTGGAGTATTTCTACACCACTCCCCGCACCCAGCGGCAGGGGACAACGGTTCTCAAGCCGGGGCAAATTGTGTCGCACATCTGGCTGCCCAAACCGGGCGGCGCGGTCAGCGGCAATTACGACGTGCTGCAACTCGAAGGTCTCGATTGGCCGTTGGCTTCGGCGGCGGCGACATTGACGATCTCCGGTGGACGCGTCAGCGAAGCCCGCATTGTGATGGGGCACGTCGCCCCCACGCCGTGGGTGTCACACGATGCGGCAACGGCCTTGCTCGGCAAGACGATCACGGAACAGACGGCCCAAGCGGCCGGCGACGCCGCGGTCAGCCGGGCGACCCCGCTGAAGGATAACGGTTACAAGGTTCAAATCGCCCGTGCGGCGGTCAAGCGGGCCATCCTGCGTGCCGCCGGTCTGTGCGAAGGAGGTCTGTAAGACATGACTGAGAAACTCAATATCCTTGCCGACCAGCAACAACAAGGCGAACGCTGCCGTAATTTGCTTTGCAAGGGCATGTTCTTGAACTACGGCCTTGCCGAACACGAGCGCGTGACGGGCGACGGAAATTTCTGGTGCGGAAAGACGCAGGGCATCTACGGCCCCGACGACCAATTGGTCGGAGACGGCGAATGCCGCCACACGGGCAGCCGCTGCTACCAAACGCTGTCGCCGGCAGGCTCCCAGTCGCTATCCGCGCGATCAA
>CALFYU010000509.1 GCA_937952455.1 uncultured Planctomycetaceae bacterium | reverse complement strand
TTTTTGATGCAAGAAGACGGGCTGATAGCGATAGAACTTCACGCCGGCCGGCTCGGTTTCTTCGACGAATGAAAATCCGGACAGGTAGACCAAAACGTGGTCCGGTTTCTCCGGAAGCAATATCCGGACGTCGACGCCCCGCAGCGCCGCCAGTTGCAGAGCGCAGATCACCTGCGAATCGGGGACGAAATAGGGGCTGGTGATCCAGACACGTTTTCGGGCGGAATGAATCGCCTGCACGAAGAACAGGCTGCAGGTTTCCAGTTCGTCCGCCGGGCCGCTGGGGACCACCAGCACGTCTTTATTCCCGTCCGTGACCGGTTGCGGCCGCCAGAGCAAGTCCGGTTGCTCGCCGGTCGCCCAGTACCAATCTTCAATGAATGATGACTGCACGCATTGCACCGCGGGGCCGGTCAATTTGACGTGCGTGTCGCGCCAATGCCCGAACCGCTCCGAGCGGCCGACATAGTTGTCTCCCACGTTGTGTCCGCCGACGTAGGCGGTGCGGCCGTCGACGACGACGATTTTGCGGTGATTACGAAAGTTGAGCTGGAACCGTGTGCGGAAGCCGGAAACGCGGCGAAAAGAACTAATCTCGGCGCCGGCTTCGGTCAATTTCCGCACGTATTCCCGAGGAAGTTTGTAGCAGCCGATGCCGTCGTATAGAAAATAGACGCGGACGCCCTCAGCCAATTTGGCGAGCAGATGCTGCTGGAGTTCCCTGCCGAGTTGGTCATCTTCGACGATGAAAAACTGGATGACGATGTATTCCGTCGCGGACTGGATGCCGGCAAAAATGTCCGCAAAGGTCGCGGTGCCGTCGATCAACAACTCGATCTGATTGTGTTGCGTGAAGGGGAGTCTGGCGAGTTGCTCCAGGACCTTCAGGTCGTCCGGAATCTCGGCGTGCGAAGCCATGTCGTCGCTGTACTGCGCCAGTTCATGCACAATGTGGTTGAGTTGCGAGACCTCTTCGCGGCGGAGACGGATGTATCCCTGGAATTTTTTTCCTCCCAGCACCCAATACAGCGGCACGGTGACGAACGGGAACAAAACCAGCGGAAAGGCCCAGGCGATAGCGCCCTGCGAAGTGCGCGTGAAAAGGATGGCGTGGATTGCGGAGAGCACGCCGAGGGTTTCGGCGAGAAGCACGACCAAACCCAAGAACGTGAATTGCGAATCCATGTCGTGCGGCCGAATGGGAAGGCTGGGTGAACGTGATAGTTATTCCCGTTGCAATTGGCCGTCCACGGAGTGGGGCCGGCAATCGGTCGTATAAGAATGTGGGAATCGGCGGCCGATTGCAATTTCCCTGGGCGCAAATCACCATCGCGCACAAAAATTGTTCGCTGATCCGGCAAGTGCCCATGGGCCGATCAAGCGAAGACGTTCTTAGGGGCCAAGCTTCCCGACTTCCAAAACGCGATCGCCGCCAAGTCGCCGTCAGGTGCAACGATCGCGACCGGTTCCGCCGGATCGTGCGGACCGGGCTGCCCGGGATCAATCGGACGGCCATGGCGGATGAGGTCTACTTGGGTGGGCGAACAGACGTACCTGGGCAAATGTGCCACTGCTGACAGGGCCGGTAGGAGAGCCGCGTCGAGAGTTTGCGTTGAGAGTGCCTCGAGATCCACGGCCGCTTCGAGGCGATAATCGCCCACACGTGTGCGAACCAACTGCGTCATCACAGCGCCGCAACCGAGGTCGTTCCCCAGGTCGCGGCCGAGGGAGCGGATATAGGTCCCCGATCCGCATTCGATTTCGACCGACAGCTCGGGGTAGTCGTATTCGAGAAGGTCTATGCGATAGACGTGAACGGGGCGGGGGGCGATTTCGACGTCCATTCCAGCGCGGGCCAGTTTATAGGCGCGGCGGCCATCGACGTGCACGGCAGAGAATTGCGGCGGAATCTGCTCGATCTCGCCGACGTATTTCTTCAATGCCTGTTGGACCTCGGCCGCGGCGGGTTGCGGGGCGTCGTCGACGGGATCAACTTCGCCGGTGATGTCGTCGGTATTGCTGCGGCAGCCAAAGCGGAACTGCGCGCGGTACTCCTTGCGGCCCTGTTGCACGTAGGGAATCAGCCGGGTGGCGGCCCCGACACAGACGACCACCACACCGGTCGCAAGCGGGTCAAGCGTCCCGCCGTGTCCGGCCTTAGCGGGACGGACAATGCGCTGCACGGCATCGACGACGCGCCGCGAGGTGACATTGGCCGGCTTATTGATGTTCAGCACGCCGCAGCGATCGGGGGCGTTCATGGTGTTCATCGAGAACAGGTCGGAGAGCAAAGCGTGTTGCGGCTCAGAAAAAAACTTCAATGACTCGCGCAGAGGCGCAAAGACGCAGAGAACAGGACTTTATTCAGAATCAACGGCGATGTGTGAATTCTCTCTCGTGTGAGAGGTCGTTCAAATGCCTGAAAAAGGTGAGTCACAACGCATACGCGCCCCGCGACAACTTCTCTGCGTCTTTGCGTCTCTGCGCGAGGCTCCTATTCCGAGGTTTGCACGGTCAGTTTATCTTGTTCGGACCGCATGTATTCGCCGTATTGCTCGTCCAATTGTTTGTAGTTGGTGCCGATCAGCTCCGGCAATGAATCCGGGTTTTCGCGGACGTTGCGGTTGTTGCTGTAGAGTTGCGAGAGATGTTCGATCAAGGCGTCGCGATATTTGCCGTTGCCGTAATGCATGAAGAAGTGCGCCAGCCCCGACGCCTGGCTATAGAGCTTGCGGATCTCCGGCGCATGTTGAATCTCATCGGCTCCCATTTCGGCGAACGTCGCCAGCGGGATGTAGTAGGAGTCATCCAGATAGCGATAGCGCGCAGCCCGGAACCGCTGGTACAGGGGATCGCCCAGTTCGTAGCGGTCGCCCGCTTTTGCGAACGACTCCATATAACAGGCGATGCCCTCAATGATCCAAAAGTGAGCGTGTTGGCCCACGATCTGTGGTGTACGGCGGCTGCGACGGGTCTCTGAGAAGAGTTGGTGTGTCGCTTCATGGAAAATCGTGCGGGTCGCCGGGCCATCGGGGTCTTCATCCATTTCTGGGTGATGATAAAAATACGCGATGCCCGTGTCGCTCAGATACAGACCGGTGGTCATGTCGATTTCCGGAATGCGGGTCCGCAGCCGCGCGGCGTAATCCTCTTTGTCGCGAAAGTAGTGGACTTCGAACTGGTTGTTCGTCGAACGCCGCCGGCCTCTGGCGAGTGACGCCCGTTGATCCTGTGTCGTGAGAAATCCCGAAAACGTTTGAAAGAAGACGTCGTAAAACTCCTCGAGTTGCCGGCTTAACTCCACGCCCCGTTCGAGGCTGTGGTTGGTTTTCACGACATAATGTTCGGTGCGGATCACCCAGGCATTGTTGAAATCTCGCCGCAGCTCCGCTTCCTGGGCGGCGCTGACCCACCGCCCGCCGGCCCCGCGGCCGGGTTTGAAATACCGCTCCCCCTTTTCATACCGGTCGACATAGTCGCGGGGCAGCCAGCCGAATTTCTCGGTGTTGACATAGCGGCTCTTCCGCATGCGGGACTCGAACGGGGTGACCCATTCGTCGTCGCTGCGCTCGTAGCCCAAGAAATTGCGCGCCGGTTTGCAGTCCGGGTCGAACCGGACCGCTTCGTACATCATTTGATAGGCAAACCGCACGTCGCCGATGTCCAAAGCCCGCTGACCGATCAGGTAGAGTTGCGTCGCCTGATCTTGCAGAGCGTGACGCAACTCGACACGCCATTGCCGTTCGGCGGGTGGCAGATCGTCGGCGATTTCCGGTTGCATCTTGGTCGGCAATTGCAGCGCCCGCAGGTCATCCGGCGGCAGCGGACGGGCCAGTTCGCGGATTGCCGTTGCCTGCTTGGGATATCCGTGCTGATCGCAATAGTCGGCGATGCCGGCCAACGATTTCGCGAATTTCTCCTGCTGCCGCTCGTATTTTTCCACCTGGACCTGTCGGCGGCGCTCGTCGAGAGGGGGCCGGTCGGCACAGGCCGGTCGGGCAACAATCATCAACAGGGCGGCAAGCGCACCGAGGCAGATTGCGGTCCATTGTGTGCGATGGCGGAAGGAATGGAAGGGCATAGTCCAGCCTTTTTGAGATGAACGTGGCGAGCGTCGGACCTGGTGAGCGGATTGATCGCCCAACACCCATTCTACGCCGATCACGGATTCACCGAAAGGCGATTTCCACCGCTGTTTTCGCGCTTTGCGATTACGCCGTCGGGTCCGCTCGGCGGACCGTGGAGACCGTTTGGACACTACAGCGACCGTTTGGCCCCACGATGTCGCAATGACGCAACGCGCACGCAGCAGGGTTTACCATTCATGGTCCGCAGAGCGGACCCTACGGTATCGGCGGACGTAATCGCTATTGCGAGTCGTCGATATAGAGCATGCGGCCGCAGGTCTTGCAGAAGATGACGTTTTGTGTGTTGAGCTGCACGAGCATTTGCGGCGTGATCGTGACGTAACAGTTGCTGCAGACTGAACCGTCGACGGCCGCCATAGCGCCGGCGCCGTGGGCCTTGACCAACCGGCGGTACTGCTCGGTGACTTTGACCGGAATGTGAGATTCGCCCGCTTTGATGGCGGCCTTGATCTGCTCGCATTCCGCTTCCAAGCCCGGTTTGGCCTCTTCGATTTGGCGACGCAGTTTCTCGGTCTCCGCTTCGGCGTCCTTGACCGCCTGTTCGGCTTTGCCGACTTCAACGGACGTCGCGTCGACCTTTTCCAGCGCTTCCAGGATCTCGTCTTCGAGAACGCTGTTGGCGACCTGGTCCGCTTCGATTTGTTCCTTAATGATGTTGAATTCTTTGTTCGACGCTGCCGCATTCAGCTTGAGCCGCAAACTCTCAATGCGGGCTTCATTGGTCTTAAGTTGCAGGCCGCGGGAGTCGGCATCCATCTTGAGTTTCTGAAACTTTGTGCGGACGTTCTCCGCCTCCTGTTTCTTGGCCTCGACGAACCGCTTACGAGCTTGAATCTGCTTCGGACCTCGCTCCAATTGGTTGTGCACTTCCTCGAATTTCAAATGCAACCGGTGAAGTTCGCCCAAGCTATTCGTGGTCGCTGACATGGTTATCTCTCTCCGACGTGGGACGTCGCGGCTGGAATTTTATTTCGAACCGTCGGTTGCCATGGATGATCAGTCGCATTCACCCATCTGCTCGGTTCGGGGGAGTTCCCGTATCATAACGAAATGGCTCCCCTTCGACACCTCACACAAAAAAAGGCCGGTCATTGCTGACCGGCCTGTGACCGTTAATCCCCTGCGACACCCGCCGCAAGGCTGTCCAAAAACCCTTTGAGTTGTTTGCTTCTCACCGGGTGCTGCAGCTTTCGCACGGCTTTGGCTTCGATCTGCCGCACCCGCTCGCGGGTCACCTTAAAGATGCGGCCCACCTCTTCCAGTGTGTAGGTATAGCCGTCACCTAAGCCGTACCGCAGCTTGATGATCTCCCGCTCGCGATAGGTCAGCGTGCGGAGCACGTAGTCGATCTTGTCCTTCAACATTTCTTGAGTCGCCGCGTTGACCGGATTGTCGATCGCGTCGTCTTCGATGAAATCACCGAAATAGCTGTCTTCGCTTTCCCCGACCGGCCGGTCCAGGCTGATCGGATGCCGCGATATCTTCAGCACTCGGCGGGTTTCTTCCAGGCTGATGTTGGCCGCTTCGGCGGTTTCCTCGATCGTTGGCTCGCGGCCGTTCTCCTGCAGCAACGTCTTGCTGACCTTGCGGAGCTTGGACATCGTCTCGATCATGTGCACCGGAATCCGAATCGTCCGGGCCTGGTCGGCGATGGCCCGGGTGATCGCTTGCCGAATCCACCACGTCGCATAGGTCGAGAACTTGTAGCCGCGGCGATATTCGTAT
>CALFYU010000508.1 GCA_937952455.1 uncultured Planctomycetaceae bacterium | reverse complement strand
CGGATCTCCTCGACACCCGAGGAGCTGGCCCAAGCGGCCATCGATTGTGCCGACGCTCAAGAGTCATTTGCCTACACACGGTGGGGCGAGGGGAGTATGGGCAAGATTGCTCCGTTGTGGCTACTGAAGCAACTCCCCAATATGCCAGCCTGCCACGTTTCGATTGAGTTCGACGCCCGCGGCCCCAACAACACGATCACCAGCCGCGACGCCTCGGCGCTGTTGGCCTTGGCCGAAGCAACGCGGACCATCCAGCGCGGCGCCGCCGATGCAATGATTGTGGGTGCCTGCAGCTCCAACGTCGATCCGGTCGACATCGCCCGCATGAACTTGATGGACAGCCTTTCGCACTATACAGACGACCCCAAACGGGCCTGTCGGCCGTTCGACATGAACCGCGATGGATGTATCGTCGGCGAAGGGGCCGCCACATTTGTGATCGAGCGCTATGAACACGCGGTGGCCCGCGGCGCGAATATCTATGCTGAGGTCATCGGCCTGGGAGCCGGTTGCGACGGCACGGGCTATGCCAACGGCGCCGGCGGAACCGGACTGGTCCGCGCCATCCAAAAGGCGCTGCAGCAGGCACAAATTCGGCCGGACGAACTGGGGCACATCAACGCCCACGGCAAGAGCACTCAGCGGGACGACCTGGTGGAAGCCCGGGCCTACCACCGTGCATTGGGAACCGCTGCCGAACGTGTGCCGGTAACCGCCTTGAAGAGCTATTTCGGCAACTTCGACGCCGGTTCGGGAGCGGTCGAATTGGCCGGCACAGTACTGGCACTGCGTCACCGTCAAGTGCCCATGACGCTCAATTACGAAACGCCCGATCCCAACTGCCGCTTAAACGTCGTACACAACAGCCCGCTCCGTCCGCGCAGCCTGGCCGCCATGACCGTGAACCGCACCGACGTCGGCCAATGCGCCGCCGCCGTCCTGCGTGCCGTCTAACAGGTTTAGTTCGACTTCTTGCTGCCACGTTCTCGGCTTTTGCGTTTGTAACGCACCCCACAGCCGACGGCGACCGTTTCTTCGGTCTCCGGTTTTTTGCCGGCCAGGGCGGCTTCGGTGGCCAGTTCGACGTAATTCTTCGTCACCTTCTCCGCATCGGCCGAGTCGTCCATCGCTCCCATGTAGACGATCTTGCGCTGTTTGTTCAGCACGAAGAATTCCGGTGTGCGTGTCGCTCCCAATTCGCGCCCAATTTTTTGCGATTCGTCGAACAGGTACGGGAACGGAAATTTCTTCTCTTTGGCCCGTTCTTTCATCGCCGGCATCAAGTCCGCCTCTTCGCGGGTGTTGACGTTGATGGCTACCACGGCGACTTTGGAATCCTTCCCGGCGTGCTTGTTGGTGAATTCGATGATGCGGTCTTCGTATTCCACCGCATAAGGGCAGGTGTTACAGGTCACGACGACCACGATGACCTCTTTGTCCTTGAGATCCGCCAGCGAATGCTTCTTGCCGTCGACGCCCGGCAACTCCTTCCAAACCGGCGCGTCATCGCCGATATTGAGTTCCGGATTGTATTTGCCCGCGTGCGAGGTCCCGGTCAATGACAGAATCACCGCCGCTGCCGCAAGAATTGCCCAAATTCGCATAGCGCTACCTTGGAAAAATTTCGGAGTGAGAGGTCAATAAACGGACAATCGAAGATCGCCCCGTCTGCACCGTTTATCCTATTCGATGGACGCCCCGCCGTTCAATGCGGCTGCTTCTCATGCGGCAATTGAACCGCTATACTGCGCGCGGCGCTGCGCCTTCAATCTCACATAACGCACTGAATACGAATCGCTTCCGGAGATCGTCCATGTCTACCCCCTTGGAATCACTCATCGCCAGCGGAACAAAACTTTGGCTCGACAGCATCGATCCCGAGTTGGTGGCCACCAATCGCGAGCAAGGAGCCACCGGGGCCACGTCAAATCCGATTATCGTCGGTGATCTGATCAAAACCGGCCGTTTCGACGACGAATTGGCGCAGCTGATGGACGACGGCCTCGACGACGAAGAGATCGCCTGGCAGCTCACCAACTTGCTAGTTAAGCGAGCACAGGAAGTGTTCTTCGAAGTACATGAAAAGTCGCTCGGCAACGACGGCTACGTCAGCTTCGAGCTGGACCCGCTGTTGGAGGACACCGCCTGTACGCTCACGACGTCGGAACGGGCGGAAAAATACATCGAGCTGGGCAAGAAATGGTCGGCGGGACAAAATAACCGCATGATCAAAGTCCCCGCCACGCCAGGTGGACTGGCGGCGCTGGAGGAATTGGTCGCCGCCGGCGTCACGGTCAATGTCACGCTGATCTTCAGCCAGCGGCAATATCAAGCCGCCCGCGATGCGGCCTGGCGTGGGGCGCAGCGGCGGGAATCGCGCGACAAATTCAAATCGGTCTATAGCATTTTCGTCAGCCGCATCGACGTCTACACGGCCAAACACGTGCCCGAACTATCCGACGCCGCTCAGGGGCTGGTGGGCATCGTCAACGCCCAACGGCTGTGGAAGGAGAATCAAGAGTTCTGGGCCGACAAGGAACTTTCGCTGGATCAGGAAATCATCTTCGCCAGTACCGGCACCAAAAACCCCGACGATCCGCCGCAAAAATACGTCGCGGCACTTGCCGGATCAGACATCCAAACCAATCCGCCGGCCACCAACGAAGCGATCCAGAAAATCGAGGGTCTGACGTTTGAGCGGACGGTCGACCAAATGCCGCCGCAGGAAGTCCTGGACGAAATCGATGCCAAGGTTGATTTTGCCAAGATGGAAGAAACGTTGATGGAAGAGGGCTTAGCCAAATTCGCCTACCCGCAAAAAGCTTTGTTGAAACTCATCGCCGAGAAACGGAGCACGCTGCAAGCGGCGAAGTAGATTTCGATTCCATGATCCACGCCGACCGCCGAAAAACGTTGTGCGCGGGTCTCCCGACCCCGCACCGCCGTAACGGCAGGTCTCCAAAGCGACCAAACAAATCGCAACGTTGAAAATCCGCCGTCCTACTCGGAAAGGTGCGTCGCGACGTACCCCACGATTGCCGTCTCGTAAGTCTCAGGAACCGTTCCGATGCCCGTCCCCCGCCGCGCGTTAGTCAGTGTCAGCGACAAGACCGATCTGGTCCCGTTTGTGTCCGGACTGGTCGAACTTGGTTTTGAAATCATCTCTACCGGCGGCACGCGGCGCACGCTCCAAGAAAACGGTGTGGTAGTGACCGACATCTCGGAATACACCGGTTTCCCCGAAATCATGAACGGCCGCGTGAAGACGCTGCATCCCAAGGTACACGGGGCGATTCTAGGACGGCCCGACTTGTCCGAAGACCAGGCGGCGATGGCCGAACATGGGATCACTCCCTTCGAATTGGTCGTCTGTAATTTGTATCCCTTTGAGGAAACCGTCGCGCGTGAGGGCGTGACCGTGGCGGAAGCGATCGAGCAGATCGATATCGGCGGCCCGAGCATGATCCGTTCCTCGGCCAAGAATCACGCCTACGTAGGAGTCGTGACCCGCGCTGATCAATACGATGCTGTGTTATCCGCTCTGAAATCCGGTCCTCTCTCAGACGGCTTGCGTCGCGAATTGGCGGCCGCCGCGTTCGAAATGACGGCCCGTTACGACCGCGCCATCGCCAACTACATGGCCGGCATTACGGCCGAGAGTGAAGAGGATGCGACGTTCCCCAAGACACTCTCGCTCGACTACGAACGGCGGGCGACATTGCGATACGGCGAGAATCCCCATCAACAGGCAGCATTCTACGTCGAACCGGCAGCGGGGGCGGCCACGTTGGCGGGCGCCGAACAACTGCACGGCAAGGAACTCTCCTACAACAACCTGCTGGACCTGGACGCTGCACTGGAGCTGGTGCGGGAATTCTCCGCTCCGGCGGCGGTGGTGCTTAAGCATAACAATCCCTGCGGCGCTGCCATCGGGAAGACGCTCTCTACGGCGTTTGAGGCGGCCTATGCGGGCGATCCGGTCAGCGCGTTCGGTTCGATCATCGGCTTCAACCGCTCCGTCGATTTGGCGACGGCCGAACTGTTGTGCGATCCGGGCAAGTTTGTGGAAGCAATCATCGCGCCAGCATTCGATGACGAGGCGCTTGAGACCTTGACGACAAAACCGAAGTGGAAAGCTAACGTCCGATTGATGCGTTGCCCCGCTTTGGCCGAGGCCCGGCCGGAGACGTTGGCAATTCGCACCGTGGGAGGCGGCGTCCTGGTGCAGACCCGCGACGATCGCCCGGAAGTGCCCGCTGAGTGGCAGGTCGTCACCCAGCGACAGCCGACTGATGAAGAGCGGACGACGCTCGATTTCGCCTGGAAGGTCTGCAAGCACGTCAAATCCAACGCCATCGTGTTCGCCAAACAGGGGGCCGTGGTCGGCGTGGGGGCCGGTCAGATGAGCCGGCTCGATTCGGCGTTTATCGCCGCTCACAAGTCCGACGGCCGCGCCGCCGGCGGTGTCGTCGCATCCGACGCATTCTTCCCGTTCCGCGACGGAGTGGACGAGGCCGCCAAGGCGGGAATCACCGCGGTCATTCAACCGGGCGGCTCGCGGCGCGATGACGAAGTGATCGCCGCCTGCAACGAGCACGGCATGGCCATGATCTTCACCAGCCGCCGTCACTTCCGGCATTAACGGCCGCGGGAATGATAGCCAGCCGTGGCGGCCGCGCAGTTACCGCGAGAACATGCGTTGAAACGCCTCGCCGAGGACCTGGCGGAAAACTCTCCGGCGGCCGGTGGCGATAATATAGATCGCGACTCCCAAAACCGGCATGACCATGACAATGGCCACCGCCAGGATCGTTCTCCACGAACCGCCCGGCAAGTATGTGCGCAGTTGAAATGGCCGCGGCGGTTGTGCTGCGTCCGGGAGTTCCGCGGGCTGTTGCGGTTCTTGTTCCGGTGAGGGCTGTAAACCCAATCGCAGCGCCCGTTCATAGGATGGCGCATAGGTCTGGTTTTCGTTGGTCACGTTGCCCCGTTCCATGTTGACGGTGACCATAACCTGGCCGACGTCCTCGCCGATCGCCAAACCGTCGATCACGACGTCGCGGATATTGTCTTCCAGGCGAAAGGCGATCTTACTCCTGTAAATCGCGCACGATTTCACGGAGACCAACGTGTTCTTGCGCGAGCCGCGCAAGCGGAAACAAATGTCATTGTCGCGAAACACACAGTTGGTGACCTCGACGTTCACCCGCTCCTTGAGGTTCAAGGCGGCCTGGTTCTCAATCTGGCCGTTCCCCCAGCCGTAGAACAGGCTATTGACAACCTCCATATGAGCGCGGGGATGGTTATCGGAATTCTTAGTATCAACGGCGTTTTCGCCGGGGCGGTCGCCCGCTTGAAATCCGGCCGCGTCCGTCGGCAATGGACCTGTCCAAAACGTGCAATTCTCGATCGTAACGTCATTCCACACGTTGCGATCGGGATCGAATTGGACGGCATCACCTGACACGTAGTAGATCTCGCAATTGCGAATTGAGAGCCCCTGAGGACTGCCCGTGATGCCGTGTGCGTCATCCTGCTTAACGAAACTGCCCGCCAGACAGTGATGGATCTTGCACGATTCAATCGTCACATTCTTGCCGGAGACAAAGATGCCGTTCCCCCGCACATTGCGGATTTCGCAATTCTTGAGGATGACGTTGTCTGCTCGAATCTTGACGAGGTTCCCTTCGAACCATTCGCCGTCGATCAGCTCGTTCTCGTAGGTTCCCGACTTATCGATGATCAAGCGCTTGCGCCGATTCGGCAACTCCAGACAACCCACCGGCTCATTGATGCCGACGACCGCCAGCGGTTCGGCAGCGGACACCTCGCAGACGGAAATTCCGCCGAACACAACGAACAGCGAAATAAGAAGACAGCTACGTCGCGGCGTGGGCATGGGAGCATCTTGCATACGTGGGGGTAAACGATCGGACCGCGCGCCAAAACGATATCGGCCGTAAAATTTCTAGAATTACAGCCTACCACCGCCTCACCAAAACGTCAAAAATTCCGGGCGTTTACCAGAGCTATTTTTTCGAATGTTTATCCACCGCCACGCACCACACATTTGTCCACCAGCTCTGTGAACACCCGGCCCCGTTCACGAAAGTCACAGAACCAGTCGTAACTGGCGCATCCGGGGGAGAGCAGCACGACGTCCCCCGCCTCCGCACGTGTATGACACCACCACACGGCTTCTTCCAGGTTTTCGCAAAGTCGAAACGCAGCCGTCGAATCATCCTGCAAGACCGACTGCAGCCGCGGGCCGGTTTGTCCCAATAGTGCGATCGCCTTACAACGCCGGCCGATCATCCGCGCAAAGTCCGTCAGGTCGATTCCTTTATCATATCCCCCTGCCAGCAGAACTACGGGGCCGTCAAACGCATCGAGCGCCGCCGCGACCGATTCGGGCGTCGTCGCGATCGAGTCATCATAATATCGCCGCCCCCCGTGTTCGCCGACAAACTGCAGCCGGTGCGGCAAGGCCTGAAACGACCGCAAGCCGGACTCCAACGCCTCCACCGAAACCCCCAACGCCAACCCGCAACAAGCGGCCGCCTGCGCGTTTTGAAAATTGTGCGCCCCGGGCAACGTCAACCAACCGGAGAGGGAAAACCGCAAGCGCTTGTCACCGTCACAGAACACGGCATCGCCCTTCTCGCCGTAGATTCCATGCCGATCCGAGGCCCGCGCTGTAAAGTAAAGTCGCCGCGCCGCCGTGGACCATTGAGTGACGTCCGCGTCGTCGCCGTTGAGAATCGCCAGCTGATCGCTCCGCTGCCAAGCCAGCAGATATTGTTTCGCGCGGCGGTAGTCGTCCAGCGTGCCGTGCCGGTCGAGATGGTTCGGCGTGAAATTCGTGACGACGGCCACGTCGGGCTGCGGCTTAAGCGGAGCCAAATCCTCGAGCTGAAAACTGCTCAATTCGAGCACCACGATGTCGTCGCTGCCGATTTCGTCGACGATCGGCAGCAGGCTGCGGCCGATGTTTCCCCCCAAATGACACCTCCGGCCGTCGGCGGCCAGGATCGCGTGAATCATGGCGGTCGTCGTCGACTTGCCGTTGGAACCGGTCACGGCGACAACCCGGCCGCGGTTGTGCTGCCAGAACAGGTTCATCTCGCTGGTGACCACGACACCGGCATCGCGGGCGATTTTCAGAAAGCGATTCGTTCGCGGCACGGCCGGGCTGACGACGACCATGTCGGCCTCCGAGAAGTCGGCCTCCCGATGTTCGCCGAGATGCAGGGCCGCGATCGGAGCGTCGCGTAGTTCCGCGAGCGAATCCGCTAGTTCCGATTCCGGGCGCAGGTCGGTGATCGTAATCCGCGCGCCATGGGCCGCCAGAAACCGAACCGCCCCCACGCCGCCGCCAAAGCGGCCCAGACCCATAACAGTAATTCGTTTGCCCTGATAGTCGTTCAACGTCTACGCCACCTCAAAACTGTACGGGTGAACTCGATGTCGTACGTCTACCAAGTGACCCCGGGCGATAAAAGGGCAAATTCCCGCCGCCGGTTTGCAACGCGGAACTCCCGCCGGTACGCTGGTGCACGTACCCTGTTCGTAACTCCGTCTCTCTCCCTCCCGATTGAAACCTCCGCCGCATGCCCTCGCTTCTCGCCCAAGCTACCCCCGAAGCCACCACGTATCTCGGCCTGCAAATCGCCGACTGGATTGTTCTTGCCGCCTATCTGCTCGGCGTGACCGCCATCGGCACGTGGTCCTATAAAAAAGTCCACGACATGTCGGACTTTTTTATGGGGGGCCGGCGGTTCGGCAAGGTATTCATGATGTTCTTCGCCTTTGGAGCGGGAACCAGCAGCGAACAGGCCGTGAGCGTTGCCGCCGGATCGTTTCGTTACGGGCTGGCCGGTATCTGGTATCAGTTCCTGTGGCTGTGGTCCACGCCGTTTTATTGGATCGTCGCCCCGGTAATGCGCCGCATGCGGGCATTGACCACCAGCGACTTTTTCGAGGCCCGGTACGACACGTCGACCGCAACGTTGTATTCGCTGCTGGGCATGACGATGTCGATCGTGTTCATCGCCGGCGGTCTGCACGGCTGCGGCGAGATGATCGAAGGCCTCTCGGGCGGCCTCAACCCCGAAACCGGGCGTGCGTACTTTCCCAAGGAATACGCCATCGCCGGCATGACGGTGATGTTCGTACTCTACGGGCTGGCCGGTGGACTGGGGGCGGCGATCATCACCGACTTCATCCAAGGGGTGTTGACGATCATCTTCTCATTCCTCCTGCTGCCCTTCGCTCTGAACGTGGCGGCAACGATCGCCGGAACCGACGGCGGATTCGCCGCCTTGCAGCGGGGAATACCCGGCCGGCCCGGTTCCGACTTGCTCAGCCTGACACTCACCGAGGAAATGACCAAGAGCATGGGCCTGGAACCGATCACGATCTTCTACGTGATCGCGCTGTCGCTGACCGGGCTGATCGGTATCGTCGTCCAGCCGCACATCATGGGGGTCTGCGGCGCGGGCAAGACCGAATTCGAAGGCCGCTTCGGCTTCACGGTTGGAAACTTTATCAAGCGATTCTGCACGATCGCCTGGACCTTTACCGGGTTGGCCTGCATCATCATCTACTTGTCCCCCAGCAGCAACTACCTCAGCCCCGAGGAACTGACCCGCCTGCAGAGCGATCCGGCGGAGATGACCGCGTTCGCCAATCAGGTCTTCGGTCGCGCCGCCCACGACATTCTGCCGACGATTGCCAGCGGATTGGTCGGGCTGTTGATGGCATCGCTATTGGCCGCCGTGATGAGCACCTGTGACGCCCAGATGGTCGTGGGATCGGGGCTGTTCACGGAAAACATCTATCGCCGGTTTATTTACCCTAATGGCAGTGCCGGGCATTACCTGTGGGCCGGCCGGATCGCCGGGCTGGTGATCGTGGGGCTGTCGCTTTTGATGCTCACGCAGTTCGAAAACGTGATCCAAGTGCTCACGCGATACATCCAGCCAATCCCCGCGTTCATGGGATTATCGTTCTGGTTCGGCATCACCTGGCGGGGCTATACCCCCAAGGCGGTTTGGGCCTCGACACTGGCAACGGCGGCGGCCTGGTATCTGACGACCACCCACAAACCGTTTCAACTGATCGCCAACCTGGGCAAGTCGCAATTGTTGCAGCAGAACATCGACTATCTGCCGAACCTGTTCCGGCACGGTTTGTATCAAGTGTTCCCCGACGTGATGGTGGCCAAAACCGACGCCGCCGGCGAGTTGGTGTCGCTCTCCACGAGTTTGCCGTGGCAAATCACGATCTATCTCTCCGCTGGAGCGATCACCGGGATCGTCGTCAGCCTACTGACCAGCCGCACACCGGCGGCGAAACTCGACCACTTTTTCGCCTTGATCCGGACCCCCGTCCGTAAGGGGGAACACGTGGAAACCCCCTGCACGCTGCCGGCGGACCACCTGCCGACCGAAACCGGTAAACTGATTCCGGTCGACGACCTGGAAATCCCCACCCCGAGCTTCATCGGCATGGCGGGCTTCGTCTGCGCCTGGTTGGTCGTCGGCGGCATCATTTGGCTCACAATGACGCTCGCCAAATTGGGAAGTTGAATAGGCCGAAAGGTTGGCACGCCCAAGCGATCCAGCTTGACTAGTCGGATGATACTGGCAACAGGCCAAAATTCGTTGACCTCCGCCTACTCCGCTCCAGGCAGCGGCCAAACATACAAATCAAACTTTCCACCGCGCTGCGAAACCGTGAGCAGTTGCCGGCCGTCGGGATGCCAAATGGGCCAGTCGTCGATTTCGGGATGCTGGGTGATCCGCACGACGTTGCGACCGTCGGCGTCGGCGACGTAGACTTCGTGGTTGCCGTCGCGGACGGTGACGAAGGCAATCCGCTTGCTGTCCGGCGACCAACTGGGGCGCATCTCCCGCTGCGGAGTGGCGGTCAATCGCCGCACCTCACTGCCGTCGGATCGCATCGTATACAATTCGAGATTGCCTTCGCGGCTGGAACAAAACGCAATCCGCCGGCCATCGGCCGAAACGGCGGGCCAGCAGTTGATCCCCTCGGATTCGGTGAGCTTCTGAAAATCTTGTCCATCAAGATTCACCGACGCGATCTGTTGCCCGCCCGGTGCGGAGATCGTGAAGACCACGCGGCTGTTGTCGGGCAAGAGTTGCGGACCGCGGGCGGTACTCCGCGCCCCTTCGGGTGTGAAGACTGATTCGGAGTTTTCTTCGGTGTCTTTAATGACCAAGGCGATCTGCGGGCTGCCCATCGACCGGCAATAGACGACGTATCGCCCATCGGCTGAGACGACCGGATCAAACTGGTGCGCGGTCCCGTCGGGAAAAACCGGCACTGGCTGGCCGCCAGCGAGTTTTAATTTGAGCAACGTGACGCGATTGGGAATCGTGTACGCGGAGTAGATCACGCTCTCGCCGCCGGCCAAAAATCGGGGTGCGAGTTTGCGTTGGCCGTCATGCGTGATCTGCTTTGGCTCCGCGGCGGCGAGCGGGGCGGCCAAAATGAGCAGAACAGAGATCGCACTACAGCAGCGCATCGATCACATGCCCTCCGGGGAGTACTTGTAGCTCCGCGCGTGCCTGGGTGTCGACGCCGGCGCGGTCCAGAATTGTCGTGCCGACCATTTCGGGCGTGATCGGATCGGTCGCCGGGTGTTCGCCCAACGGATCGCTGGTGCCGATCACGCGGCCCGGTTGGACACCGGCGCCGGCCCAGATTGAAAAGTAGCACTGATGCCAATGGTCGCGGCTGGCAATGTTGTTGATCCGCGGCGTGCGGCCGAATTCCCCCAGGCAGACCAACAGCGTCGTCTCCAGAAGTCCCCGCTGATCCAGATCGTCGATCAACGCAGCAAACGTGCGATCCAGCAGCGGACCGTGCCAGTCGGCCAGGAGTTCAAAGTTGTCCGCATGCGTGTCCCAGCCGTAATCAGAAAACGGGTAGAACACTTCGACGTATTGGCTCCAATTGACCTGCACGTACGGCACGCCCGCTTCAACGAGTCGTCGGCCCAACAGGTAGCTTTGACCGAACGACGTGTAGCCGTAATTCGCGCGCGTCTGTTCCGATTCCTGCGACAGGTCAAAGGCCTTTGTGGCGGTGGGGGACGTGAGCATGGCATAGGCCCGCTGGTAAGTGCCGTCCCATTGCTCGAACTTGGCCGTGTCGACGTTGCGACGAATGCGATCCAGTTTGCTCAACACGCTGCGGCGGTCCGACAGCCGTGTCGGCGTCAGGCCATCAAGGAGTTTTGTGCCGGGAATTGAGACCGTTCCGGATTCGTTGCAATCGAGCATGAACGGATCGTGCCCCTTGCCCCAACGTCCGCCGCCGTATCCGAGTATCGGTCCCACCCCATCCCCCACCGGTCCGCGGGCCAGCGAAATGAAACCGGGTAATTCCGCAGCGCCGCGATGCCGCGCGACGATCGACCCGAAGTTGGGCGGATA
>CALFYU010000507.1 GCA_937952455.1 uncultured Planctomycetaceae bacterium | reverse complement strand
CGGGTGGTGGAATCCACATCGATGCTCGGCGGGCGCACGGCGGTGGGCGGGCGATTGCAAGACGTCAGTATCACAGCGCCAAGGAGAAGCACGATAGCCCAATGGCTAGGCAGGAGCCTCGCGCAGCCAAGCCGATCAAAAAGCGTCCGCACTGATGACCTCCCCGTCACGGCGATTGCCCAGCCGGCGATCTTTGCACTGCAATCGGGGTTGGTCGAATTGTGGAAATCGTGGGGCGTCGAACCCGCTGCCGTGATCGGGCACAGCATCGGTGAAGTGGCCGCCGCCTACGCGGCCGGTAGATTGTCCCTCGAAGAAGCGGCCCGCGTAGCGTTTCAACGTGGACGCTGCATGGATCTCGATCAATCCGACGGACAGTTGCTAGCCGCCGCCCTGTCGGAAACCGAAGCCCGGGAATTGATCGCTGCCGGCGATCACCCGGTGGAATTGGCATCCATCAACAGCCCGACCTGTGTGACATTCGCCGGCAGGCGAGATGCACTCAAGTCGCTCGCACGAGAATTGCGTGCCGCGAAACGGTGGCGGCGACTGCTCGAGATTCCGCATGCGTTTCACAGCGCCGCCATGGAACCGCTGCGGGAGAGGCTGCTTGAAGCACTGGGGACGGTTTCGCAACGACACCCGGCGATCCCCATGCTTTCCACCGTCACCGGACGGCCGCTGGAGGGCGAAGCGTTGGACGCGGACTACTGGTGGCAGAACCTCCGCCGGCCGGTGCAGTTTGCGGCGGCCTGCGAATTGGCACTCCGCGATGGTCATCAAGTGTTTCTTGAGATCGGTCCGCATCCTGTCTTGTCTGGTTGCATCACTCAATGTGCCGACGAATCGGACCATGTCGTGAACCTTTTCGCCTCGTTGCGGCGCGACGACCACGACGGAAACGTGATGCTCCGCTCCGCCGGCGAATTGTTTGCGTTGGGAGCCAACGTGCGCCGCAGTGCGGCCTGTCGGTCCGACCGACGTCAACCCGTCGCCGCCGATGTAAACGGTGCGCCGTCCATCATCAAGGTAAGGTCTGTGAATCCGTCTCGTTTGCGCCCCATGCGAATGAGTGGAGGATCGGCGCGGCGGGCGTCTTGCATTCAAAGTCGGTGGCGAGAAAATGGTCAGAATCCCACCCCCCATTGAATCTGCCGTTTTAGAAAAGCATATGGTCGCCAACGCCGCAACGAATTCTGCACGAAACTCTCCACCACGCGACGATTGGCGATGGACCGTGTTACAAGTCTGGCAAGGCATGTCCGTCCGCGTCTGGTGGTGCCTTTTGTCGACCAATCGGTTTTCGGTGTCAGCGCGTCGATGGTTACCGATAATGCTGACGACGTGTTGCAGCGTTGGCAATTCGATCTTGCGATTCATTTCGGAGATGATCTATGGGCGACGCGCCGAGCGGGTCACCGTCCAATCGCCGCTGTTCATTATTGGGCACTGGCGAACCGGCACGACGTTGTTGCACGAGTTGCTGGCGTTGGACGAACGATTCGGCTATCCGTCAACCATTGCCTGCATCCAACCGCACCACTTTCTGTTGAGCGAGCGACTTCTCAAACACCTGTTGCGTTGGCTGCTACCCAGTCCCCGCGTAATGGACAACATGCCCAACGGTCCCCAGCGCCCCCAGGAAGATGAATTCGCCCTGTGCAACTTGGGAGTCCCGTCGCCGTATGTGTCGCTGGCCTTTCCCCATCGGGCGGCGCAGTCTGCCGATGCACTCGACGTGGAAATGCTGCCAGCAGCAGACCGTCAACGTTGGCAGAGGGGGTTGTTGTGGTTTCTGCGGCGACTATCCGTTCGGGATGCGCGGCGTTTGGTCCTAAAATCGCCGACACACACGGCCCGCATCAAGGCCATTCTCGAAGTCTTTCCGGATGCGCAATTCATCCACCTGGTCCGCGACCCGTTTGTGGTTTTTCCGTCCACGGTTCACACGTGGAAATCGTTGCGGGGCGTACAAAGTCTACAGGGGCCGGATGACAGCGACGTGGATGAATATGTCTTCACGTCCTTTGAGCGGATGTACGCCGCCTTCGACCGCGACCGACCGTTGGTCGATCCCGCGAATTTTTTTGAGTTGCGATACGAAGATCTGGTGCGAGACATCTCCGGCAGCCTGCACGCGATGTATGACCACCTGCGGCTGGGCGACTTCGAGGCGGTGCGCGCGCAATTTGAACACTTCGAGACGGAAAGCGGAGGATATCGCACGAACCGATACGATATCTCAGCCGACCTGAAAAACAAGATCGCACGACGCTGGAAAACACAGATCCACCGCTGGGGCTACACGGGCGACACACGGTGAGGGCGCGGAGTCTGACGGCCGCAAAGGGCGTCGCGGATCGCGGGGTGATCTGCGAGTTGATCATCTTTGCGGCGGACATTCTCCAGAAAACCCGTTAACATGTTGGAACGCCTTCATACTCGCGAGCCGATCGTGCGACGGGATTTCACATGCGACTTTCTTTCCGGATGATTTTTTGGCCGGCTATCGTGATCATTGCCGCGGCGATTCAACCGCTGGGGGAATTGCCTGCCCAGGACCAAATCAACGCCGAATTGTTGATCGTCGGGGGAACCGAATCGGGTTGTGCCGCCGCTGTCCAAGCCGCGCGGATGGGCGTCGAACGCATCGTACTGGTGAACGACATCGATTGGCTCGGCGGGCAGTTCTCGGCCGAATCGCTGGTTGCTATTGACGAGAACACTTATAAGACCGGCGTGCGGCACGATGTTCCCATTCCTCGGCACGGCGCCTTCAAAGAGGTGATCGATCGCATCGAAACGAGCAATCTCAAGAAGTACGGCGTCGCTCGGCCGGGTAACACGAGAGTGATCACCACCTGTCGTCCCGCTGATGCGGCAAAGGTCTTCCAAGAGTGGCTTGCTCCCTACGTTGAGCGGGGGCAAGTTGAAATTCGCTCCTGGTATGAGCCTGTAGAAGTATCGGTTCAAGATGGCCGTGTTTACGGCGTAGGCTTCGAGAGTCGTCGTGATGCCCCGCCGTTGACCGTGCGGGCAGACATCACGATCGATGCCTCCGACTGGGGAGACGTGATTCGCCTCTCCGGCGCCGCCTATGAGTTCGGGCCGGACTTGAAAGAAAAATATGGCGAACCGCTGGCGCCGACGAGCCGGGAGGGCTATCCGCTGACCGATATGAACCCGATCACCTATTGCATGGTCATCGAGGAAACCGACGACTACCAACCAATTCGGCAACCCGCGAATTACGATCCTGAAAACTACCGTTCGCACCGCTGGCCGAAGGACCCGTTGTGGCTGTACGGGACGCGGCGGTTGGTCGATCACTATCACTTTACGCAAATCAAAAACCCGGATGTGCTGTTGCTATGCTTTCCGGCGTTTGATTATCCCCTGGACGTGCATCCCCAGGCGGTGGCCGAGGCACTGGAATCGACCGAATCGGGTGCCTCGAAGAAGAATATCGTCGATCTGACTCCCGACCAGCGCCGCGTCATTTTTGAGGATGCAAAGCAATACTCGCTCGGTTTCTTGCATTACCTGCAGACCGAAGCCCATGACCAGATGCCGGACAAAACGCACAGCTTTCGCCGCTTCAAGCTGACGGACGAATTCGGTACGCCCGACAAAATGCCATTTAAGCCGTATGTGCGCGAGTCGCTACGGATGAAGGCGATGTACATGATGCGGCAACAGAATACGACGGGAGTCGGCGGCGACTCGGCAAACTTCGCCGAGGCAATGTATCATGATGGTGTCGCCGTCTGGCAGTTTGAATACGACTTTCACCCGACGAAGCGCGAGTTCCTCCGCAATGGGGATCCGGCCGGCCCGTGGCGCTGCGGCTTCCGCAAAGGGCGTACCTGGGGGCCTCCCTACAGCGGCCGAAGTCTGTTTCCGCTGCGAAGTCTTATTCCAGAAAAGAGGGACGGCCTGCTCGGGGCACAAAAGAACCTCGGTTTCAGCAGCATCGTCAGCGCAGCGGCGCGGCTGCATGACACCTCGATGGCCATCGGTCGGGCCGCCGGCGCCTGTGCGGCTGTGGCCCTGGGCCGAGATGTTCAACCGCGCGCGATCCCGTTCGATCGCGATCATCTGATGGCCGTTCAGAACGCCGTTGTTCGCGGCGACGACGGTGGAGTGCCCGGCATGTTGTGGCCGTTCCGCGATTTGCATCCCGATCACCCTGCATTTGCAGCCGTCAACATGCTCGCGGTCCAGCGCTGTCTGCCGCTGCACGCCGATGACGTGGAATTTCGCGCCGGCGATCCTCCCACGCCGGAGTGGATTGATGCCGTCGTCCGGTCGACACACGAGCAACTATCGCCGATGCAGCGGGGCTTTGAGCCGCCGCAAAATGCCAAGACACGCGGCGAGTTTGCTCTGAAATGGTGGGGGATGATTCGAGACGGGCAGTGGAAACCCTACGAACGACAATCAACCGGTGACGCAGACGGCGACGATATCGCCGACCGAGACGATGCCTTGGCCGTGGATCCGCAGAACGCTACCCTGCCCGCTCATGGCAAAGACGGCTGACAATACTCAAAGCACTGGGCCGAGCATCGCGATGGTGTTGTTCCACAGCCGGTGATGCATCGGCCAATGGGCCACCATGTCTGCGGTCACCCGGTGGGAACGTGAGAGGTAATCCTCCTGACGACTGCGCACGTCTGCCGTGAGGCCTGGGTCGTAGAACAGGATATTGTTTTCGTAGTTCAGATCAAAACTGCGGCGGTCCATGTTGGCCGATCCGATCAGCGTCACGTCGCCGTCCAGTGTCAGCGACTTGGTGTGCAGCAGGCCCCCTTCATATTCAAAAATCCGCACACCCGCCGCCAACAGATCGGCGTAATAACTGCGACTGGCCGCGCCCACGATGAAGGAGTCATTCCGCGCAGGGAAGATGATGGTGGTCTCCACTCCGCGCC
>CALFYU010000506.1 GCA_937952455.1 uncultured Planctomycetaceae bacterium | reverse complement strand
TGCCGATTAGGTAAATCCATCCGCTCGCGTCAACCCGTTGCCAATTCGCCACACCCTCGACGACACGCATGTTTTGTTTTGGCTTGAATCTCTAGCCATCGACCGGCTTTCCGGACTTATAACCCGTGTTCACCTTCATTCCTCGTACAAGGGCCGCGAACTGATGACATCACGTTCCTATCCCCCGCGACGGATTGCCGGTGTTTATGGGGCTCCCGAAAAGCCGGTGGTCGCCCATGCCAAACTGGCCGTCTCCAGCGATTTGAGCGAACTGGCCCGCGTACGCGAATTCGTGCGCCACGTTTGCCGCGAACTGGACGGTCCGGCGTTGGACGAACCGAGCACCACAGCGGTGCAATTGGCGGCGACCGAGGCGGCCAGCAACATCATGCGGCACGCCTATCGCGGTGAAACCGGCCGCACGATCGACGTCAGCGGCGAGATTCTCGACGACCGCGTGCGGATTGCCTTCTCGCACGACGGCGATCCGTTCGAGCCGGCTGAAGTGACTGAGCCGGACGTCGATGCCTCCACGCGCGGTGGTTTGGGGTTGTACATCCTGCAGCAGATTCTGGACGACGTGGTGCACGCCGAAGACGACGCGCAGCGCCCGTCGATGACCTTAATCAAAAACCGACAACCCGGAAACGCGACGGAGTCTGAAGCGGATGCAACACAAAGAGGATGAGAGAGTCGACGTAGCTGTCCTGACCGTGAATCAAGACTATATGGACGCCAGCAACGCGGCTGAGGTGAAACAGGACATCCTTCGACAACTGAACGGCCGCACGCACGCGATCTTGGACTTAAGCCGCGTGACCTTTGTCGACAGCGCCGGATTGAGCGGACTGCTCGCCTGTCTGCAACAAGTCGCCCAAACCGGCGGCGACTTGAAGTTGTGCGGCATCACCGACGAAGTCCGCGTGCTGTTCGACCTGATTAAGATGCAGCGTCTGTTTGAAATCTTCGACAGCACCGAACAGGCGGCGCTGTCGTTCCAGGGATAACGCCAAACGTGGTGCGACCCCCCGGCAAAGCCGGGGGCTGGGAGCGGGCGTTGCGACAAATTTCCGTCAGCCCCCGGCTTCGCCGGGGCGTAACGTCCGTTCCTGCATGCCGCGCTACCCCCGCGACAACCACTCACACACCCGCGCAAACGGCACCTCGCCGTGGCCGGTGTAATTCGTATTTGCATCCTTGACGGTCTGAAACTCGATGTGCGAATGCTCCGCTGCGAGGGCCGCCAAGACCTCTGGCTGATTGCTGAAGGCCGGCGATCGCGTGATCGATTCGGTACCGATCAACAAGAGCACCGGGCAGCGCACCGCCGGCAAGCGGCGGGCGATATCGTACGTATCCTCCGGCCCGTACTTTTCTAAAAAATTGCGGGCGGTGATCAGCATCGGCAACGGCAGCGTGATCGACATCAACCGGTCGGGTTGGCCGTCGTCGACGAAACTTCGGGCAATCTGGTAATCGTCGCGAAACTTGCCCCCTTGCGGATGCGAAAAATAGGCCGCGTGCTGAAACCGCGGCGCGGAAAATGTGATCACGTGACCGACCGCCGGGTGGGAGGCCTCGGCCATCGTGTAAATCGCCTTCACGCCCCCCATGCTGTGCCCCACGAGGGCGATCCGCCGGTATCCCCGCCGCAATAATTCATTGATTCCGGCATGCAGGTCGCTGCGACAATCGCCAATCGACTCATACGCCGCCCCGCCCCGCTGGGCGCCGAACGGTCCCGGATTCGAGCAAATCGCGTCGTGCCCCCGCGTATTCATCCGCAGCGCCGGCACCCCCGCCTCGGCCGCCTGCCGTGCAAACGTCTCCAATACGCCCGGCGCATAGAAATTGCTCCGGTTCCATGAATCAGTAAGAACGCATCGACCGGAAGCGAGGAACTCACCTCCGACTCGGGCAACAAGAGTGCCCCGTCGAGATACAGTTCGTCGTTGGTCGTAACGCGGATGAGTTCCAGCGGCATGGGGGTGGCTCGACGGGTGGGGGGCGGCGGTTTGGACGGGTATCATAAAAGGTCTCGCGCGGCGAGGCCAGCGCGTTGGACGTGGCGCGACCCAGTACGATGGGTGGCCCAGCCAGAATTGGCTGGGTCGCGCAGCGACAAGAAGCCGCGGCGCGGTCGGGCCACCCTTCGGGGAGGGACGCAGCATCGGATCAATCAAACGGGATTGGCGGCAGCGTCTCGACCGCATGCGGTTTCGTTTCCTCGGGCTCGAAGAGCTTCTCCACCGGCTCCATATCCTGCGGTTTGATGGGCGCACCCAGATCGCGATACAGATCCCACGTGACATTCTGTGACAGACCGTCGAAATTCTGAAATAAGATCGAGGCCGGCCCGTCCGCGTGGAATATGCCCGGCGCATTCTCCCGCGCGGAGCGGGCGATGCGGTCCCTGTGGCAAGGGTGTGTATCGAAAATCCCCGTCTTTTCCGTTTCGATCGACTTTTTGATTTCCCGTTTCGCCTTCGACGTCAGCGCCTCTTCTGCCTTGAGCACCACTTTCGCCAGGTCATCGGGAAACACGGCTTGCGAGAGAAACCCCATCACGGTCTGCTGCATCAGTCCGTATGCGACGTTCAATTGCGGCAAACGGTGCGCGGTTTCGGCGAAGGTCTCCGAACCGGCCACGCGCGTCGCGTAGCGATCCGCGTCGTACTCCATCTGCCGCAGCAGGAATCCGCTCACCGCATGTCCCGTCAGCATGAGCACCCACAGCACACCACGCGTGATTGCGACGCAGAACTGGCTGACCCACAGGATCCAGCCGATGCGGATATCGGTTTCCGCTGCGGTCTCCGCCAACCATTCGTCCCATTCATCGCGCTCGTAGACCACGCGGGCGAACCAGGCGTTGATGTTGCGGATCACATACGTGAGCCGCATGCCTACTCCCTGGCTAAAGTGGCCGAACTCATGCGCCAACACGCCGGTCAGTTGCCGCGCGGAAAGTCCGGCGGCCAACGGCATCCCGATCGTCAACACCAGGTCCGATCCCAAAAAGCTCAGCCAACTGCGGCGAAAACTGGCCGACGCATTTAGCTGGTAGTCGATGTCGATCCGCCGCGGCTGCGGCGCGCGGACAACTTCACAGATTCGTTCCACGAGCGCGAACAACAGCGGTTCGCTGGCATTGGTCAATGATCGCCGCCGAACGTGTTTGGCCGGCCGCGCAAACAAGGGCTTGATCATAAACAGCACCAGAATCGCGCCGATGACCAACGGCGAGACATAGACGAGAAATACCATGATCTTGGCGCGGCCGCTGCCAAAGGCCAGCATCCCCGTGTGGTTGACTGCATGGTAATAGACCGCATAGCCGGTCAGGCCGATCAGCGCCACATAAATCAGCGGAAGCACGATCATCACCGCCGTGACCAACAGGATGCCCACACGATACATGATCGACCGCCGCACCGGTTTGATCTCTCCTCGAAACGCCCGGTCCACCCACTGAGCCGGATCCGGACTGCCGGTCGATTTCTTGCCGTTTCCCGTCTTTTGCACCGCCGCCGAATTGGATTTCGAACGCGGCTTGGAGACTTGCGGGCGCGTGGACGGCGGCGACTTCCGCTCCCTCGGCACCGTCACAACATGCCCACACTTAGGACATTTCCCCTATTGCCCGGCACGGCTGTGGGGGACCTTAGAGATCGCCGCACAGCTTGAACATTGAACATGAATGGGCATCGCGCACTCCCACAGCGTAGCGTCAAAAGAGCTAGAGCATTCCCGCGCGAATTCAGCATACGGCAGCTGTGGTGGCGCCGCAAGAAATTTTTGGTCGCGGCTGGGTTTGATCGTCGGTATCGATTGATTTGGCGATTCGTAAAGGCGGCCAGTAAGAACGATGTGAAGTGTTTTGGACAATTTGCGTAAATACAATTGAACCTTGCGATTCGCAACCAACCATTCTCGACGTTAATTTGGTGAATAAATGACACTCAGGAACTTTTGCCTCGCCTTTGGTGCCTTATTCCTCGTCGCTTTGGTGCTTGATCAGATGCCGAGACGGCAATCGCAAAAAACGGAAACCACGGAGTCTTACAAGTCTGTCGACTTGTTCGTGGATCCAGCCGAAGAGGCGGCACGAATCGCATTGGACCGTACGATCGACCTGCGATTGGATGAAGCTTCGCTGTACGAAGCGACCAATCGTCTAAGTGGCAAACTTGGTATCACAATCGTAATCGATGAGGCAGCGTTGAACGAAAAAAATGTGACACCTGAATTAACGACTTCGGTTGAAGCAAAGAACATGACAGCACGCGACGCCCTCCGCCTCATTTTGGAACCGGAAGGGCTCGCCTGTTATTTCCTGAACGGATCTCTGACGATCACGACTCAGCGAACGGATTGCGAGAATTGGAAAATTCGGATTTACGACGTCGCCGATCTCGATTCCGTAAAATCCAATAGCCCAACAACAGCGTTTGACTTTGAGCCGGTGGTCGAACTACTAAAGTTCGCCGTATCACCTGATACTCGGGAAGATGTGGGCGGCCCGGGAGTAGTCAAGGAATTCGAGACCGATGGGACAGCGGTCTTGTTAATTCGCCAAACACCCAGCGTGCACGCCGAAATCGACATCCTGCTGACCAAACTCCGTCTCATGCGACACAGAGGACTTTCCGTCCATGGATCGCATGCACGAAATCGAGAGAACGTCAAATAGTCAGCAATTCTTCACGCCCGCCGCACTACAGCTCCACCTCCGCCAAGTGCTCACGAAATCCACGCACGAGCGACTCAACGCCTTCTTCGGGCAGCAGTTTTTCTCGCTGCGGGTTGGCGGTGATGTCGCGTTCGACGCGGGTGTGATCGGCCTCGCGGTTTAGTCGGCGATAGGCTTCACGGAGGAACAGGTCGCAGCCGAGGCGTGCGGTGTCGTGATCGGCCTGTTCGCGCAGTGTTTCC
>CALFYU010000505.1 GCA_937952455.1 uncultured Planctomycetaceae bacterium | reverse complement strand
CTGTTGCGCCTTAGGAAGTTCGCGCAGGTCGTCGCGGGTCCCCATCACCATGACGAGATTGGCGACCTGCTGTAGCTGTTGGCTCTTGCCATAGACCTCGACCAGCATCTCAAGATTTTTTCGCTCGTCGGGGCGGGCGACGGTGAGAATCATCGGCTTATCGGGCTCGCGGAGAAAATTCGCCAACTTGTCGGCAATCGGCCCGGGGGACCAATCGGCATCGCGGGGATAGAACCGCGAGAGGTCAACTCCGGGCGGAATGACCTCCATCCGCTCGGGCACGTAGTGATCGTAGAGTTCGTACTGTTGGTGCACCTCCTGATTGGTGCTCGTCACCACCATCGAGGCCGTTTCCAAAGCCATTTCCTCAGCTTCGATTCGCGTGGTGAACTTGTACTTTTTTTCGAGTGTTTCCGGGTCGACTTTTCCCAGTGACAGCCGCTGCCGCTTGACGCGCCCCAGCGAATGGCCGGTGAAGACGAATGGAATATGCAGCAAACGGGCCAATTGCGCACCGACCAATCCCGCATCGGCATAATGTCCGTGAATGATGTCCGGCAAACCGGTCCGTCTGAAGTGCGGCAAGGTCTGATCGATGAACATCTCCATGTAGGGCCACAGAGATTCTTTGCGCAAATACCGTTTCGGTCCGCAGGGGATTCTGACGATTTTGGCGTTCTTGGAAATCGGTTCTTCCAACTGGGCATAGGAGTCGTCCAGTTTGGGGTCCACGATCTGGCGGGTCAGCAATTCGACCTCGCGCACATTGGGATGAGCGGCCAGTTCGCGGGCAAGTTCCAGCACGTATTTGACCTGCCCCCCGGTGTCGGCATCGCGGCCAAGTTCTGGGTTGTGAGCGCGAATCAGGCCGTGGATGCTGATGAGCGTGATCTTTAGGTCGTCTGATTTTGGCACGATCTTGCCTTCGTCCTCGTCGTCGAGAAAAGTATCCGCATCTTGCGAAAGATCCGTGGACATCTTCGTTCCTCCTAACGCAAAGCTAACGGGGTAAATAGCTGACAGGCGGCGCGACAGCGGTTGCGCCCAATGATTCCTCATTCGGAGACTGCGCTCGCGGTTTCTGCTCCGCGACGTCCCTCTCCAACTCGACATCGGCTTTGGTTTGTAAGTCCGAATGCGCCGAATCATGAAAACGTGCGACGGCAACGGTGATGTTGTCCGAACTTCCGGCGGCGTCCGCACCAGCGACCAAATCCTCGCACGTCCGCTTCGCAGAATTCCGCTTATGGATAATCTCGGCGATCTCGTCGTCGGCTACGTGCTTCGTCAGGGCATCGGTACACAACAGAAGCGTGTCACCGATCGCAAGCTCCTCCTGATAGACCTGCGGAGAAAAATCCGCGGACTCGCCGCCGATCACGTTTCCATGGGAGGCGGTCAATTGGCGGAATCGACCAGCGCGGTCAAGATAGCAGCGGCTGTTCCCCACGTGACCCACGTACAACGCGGGCCAATCAACGATCGCCACGGTCAACGTGGTCGCCATGCCCTGTTTGTCATCATTCCACTGCAGTTCGTCATGAATGCGGTTCTGGCAACTCTTCAGCGTGGTTACCAGATCGGCCGTTAAGCGTTGCCGATCGTCGCGTCCAGCGGAATGGTCGAACGCAGACCACAGTATGCGGTTAACCATCGAGTTGATGGTTTCGTCGACAGCCAAGGTACTTGCCCGTCGTCCGGCGGCCTGGCCTCCCCTTCCCTCAGCGACAAGCAAAACCTTGCCGTGGGATTGACCCGTGATATTGGCGTGGGCGTCGTAGCTGAGCGATGTCGATTGAATTTGCACCGCTTTGACCAGATCGGCGATCAGATATTGGTCCTCATTTTCGCTTCGTCCCTGTCCACGGCGCGTCAGGGCGTGGCAATCCATTTTGTTGAGATGCATTGTCTCGCGCATCCTAAAAATCAGCGTTGCCTGCGGTCACCGTCGACTCTTCTCGGCCGTCGACGACGAACACGAACTTGTCGCCGGATGTTTCGATGGGGCCGCAATGCATCCCTTGCCGGCGGAACCGATTTTGAATTTGTTCGGCGACCGAACGCTTCCTCACCGTGACACTCCATTCTCGCCGACCAATTGTCCGAACACTCAACCTCGGGGAATTACCAACCACAGTACTCCTTTGTTATGCCATTGAAATGAAACTCTGCGCCGCTCTCTGCGTCTCGCACGATATTTTATATGCAAACTGCGTGCCGCCCCGGAATCTGCAGCACGAGACCACCATCCGGACGCGGTCGTCCCATTTTGTGAGACAAGACTGTCTCATTCTCCCGCGATTTGTTAAAATGAGACATAAGAGTCCCAACGGTTCATTTCATAGCCGTGCGCGCATCACTGCCAACGTGATCGTTTGTCGGTCAAACTTTTTTCGCCCACGTATCGCCCATGGAACGCCCCTTGGTTGTCGGATTTCTACGCGATCGCGATGTCACCGCCAAGTTGCGGCGGCTCGGATTCGAGTTGATGACGGTTGCGTCGTACGACCAGGTTCTGACGACGGAATACCCGCGACATCCCCGGTTGATGCTGATTCAAGTCGTCGAACAGAAAGTTGATGAGATGTGTGAGTTGACCGCCACGCTGCGGCGTGAACGGCCGCTCACGGATGTCTTGCTCTGGGCACCTCAGGCGCGGGGGCTTGCCGTGCGCCGTCTGTTTCGATCCGGGGCCAAGGAGGTGATCGTCAGCCGCTCGGCTGCCACGCTGATCGAGAGCATCCACACGACTCTTCGGGAACAACAATTCCTGCCGCGGCTCAGCGACCTGAGCCGACGGCGCAACAAGACCGCCCGTTTTGAGTCGATGCTCAGCCGCAGCGCAGCCATGTGGGATTTGTTTGATCTCTGCACTCGGATTGCGCCGGCCGATGCAACCGTGCTGATCGCGGGAGAGACCGGTACCGGCAAAGAACTCCTCGCCCGGGCCGTGCACCGCCGCTCGCAGCGCGAGGGTCGCTTCGTCGCCGCGAATTGTGCCAGCCTACCGCCGGAGTTGATCACGTCGGAGTTATTCGGACATGAGAAAGGGGCCTTCACCGGCGCGGACCGGGCCACCGGGGGGTTAGTCACTCACGCCCACCGGGGGACGCTGTTTCTCGATGAAATCGGCGACATGCCCTCTGAGGCCCAGCAAACGCTGTTGCGCATGCTCCAGGAAAAGCGGGTCCGCCCGGTGGGAGGCCTCGCCGAGAAGGAAGTCGACGTGCGCGTCGTTGCTGCAACCAACGTGCCCCTCGATCAGGCGGTGCGCGAGGGGCGGTTTCGGGAAGATCTGTTTTACCGTTTGGACGTGATCCGGATGAACGTGCCGCCGCTACGGGAGCGGCCGGAAGACATTTTGTTTTTATTCGGTTATTTCACCAAACGGCTGGCCAAACATTACGCGCTCAATCCTCCGACGTTTGCGGAGACTTTTTTGGATGCGCTATTAGAATACGAGTGGCCGGGAAACGTGCGCCAGTTGGAAAACTTCAGCGAACGGCTGGTGCTGGCGCGGCCGCAGCGGGCCATGACTGCACGCGACTTCGAAAAACTCAGAACGTCGAGCCTTGCGGTCGGGGATTCGCTCAGTCGGACGGACAAGCAAGCCGATCCGCCGCCGGATATCGACGTTTCTAAAACGCTGGAAAAAACGCTGGCTCCGTTGATCGAGCGGCACGAACGGCAGTATCTGCGAGCGGTCCTTAAACAAAACGCCGGCCGCATCGCCGCGGCCGCAAGGCAAGCCGGCATCAGCCGCCGCACACTGCTGCGAAAGATGAAATCATACGGAATCGACAAAAACGATTTCAAAAAGTAACGCGACTCGCCGACGGTGGGTATGAAACATTCGCGATCCGCGGGACTAGACTCTCTCGACTCCGGTCGCACAATTAATGAGCGGGCCTGCACGCCCATTCACATCGGACCTTTGCAGAGGACTCAACATGGACGAAGAACCGGGTAAAATCCTACTTCCCGACGGCACCGTCGCCGGTGGCGAGGGCGAAACGCAAACGGAACGTGGCAAAGATCGCCATCGAGAGGAAAAGAAATATGTGCCGGTCATCATCAAGCGGACCGATGAAGTGCGCCGGCACCCCGACGATGCGCTGGAGAACGCCATCCACGAAGGGCTGGAACAGCTCAAGCGGCCGTTTATCTCGCTCGCCCTCTCGGCGATGGCGGCCGGCCTGACGGTGGGGTTTGCCGCGTTGGCGGTGGCGGTCGTGACGCTGGCTGCCGCTCCGCTGGAATCGCGGATTTCAACGCGGGTCGCGACCGCACTGGTCTACCCATTGGGATTTGTCGTGTGTGTGATGAGCGGCGCGCAATTATACACCGAACACACCGCGACGGCCCTGTATCCGTTTCTCGACCGGCAGGCCCCGCTGTGGATGCTACTGCGATTGTGGGGGACGGTCATCGTTGGCAATCTGCTGGGGGCG
>CALFYU010000504.1 GCA_937952455.1 uncultured Planctomycetaceae bacterium | reverse complement strand
TGCTGTGTGGCCATTAACTCGTCCAGCCGCGCCTGTTTGACCTCTTCGGGCAGATGGTAGGGCAGCTTGGCCGCCGGCGTGTCCGGTTCCAGGGAGTAGGTGAACACCCCCATCCGCTCGAATTTGATATCGGCGACGAAATCCTGCAGTTCACGGAATTGAGCATCCGTCTCGCCCGGGAACCCCACGACAAACGTCGTCCGCATCACGAGGTTGGGGATCCGCTCTCGCAACTTTTGAACCAAGGCCACGCTGTCCGCCTTATTCACACGCCGCTGCATCCGCTTGAGCATCGTGTCGTTGATGTGCTGCAACGGCATGTCGAGGTAGGGAATGATCTTCGTCGAACCGGCTATTGTGTCGATGAGTTGATCGGTGAAATGGATTGGATACAGGTACATCAGCCGAATCCAATCGATCCCGTCAATTTGCTCCAATTGCTTGAGCAACTCCGCAAGGCGGACTTCGCCGTAGAGGTCCATACCGTAATAGGTCGTGTCCTGGGCGACAATGTTCAACTCGCGAACGCCGTCAGCCGCCAATTCCCGGGCTTCGGCGATGACCGATTCCATCGGCTTGGTGGCGTGCTTACCCCGCATGCGCGGAATTGCACAGAAGGTGCAGGTGCGGTCGCAGCCTTCAGATATCTTGAGGTAGGCAAAATGCGCCGGCGTGATCCGCAGCCGGGAGCGATCGTCCAGAGCACGGATCGGGGCAGGGCGGAAGAGTTCTCGTTGCTCGCGGGCTCCGCCGACAAGTCGATCCGCGACGCGTGTGATTTCCTCGCGGCCGAACACACCCACTATATGATCGATTTCCGGCATCTCATCGAGCAGGCTGCCGCCGAGACGCTCGGGGAGACAACCGGCCACGATCAATCCCTTGGTGCGGCCGTTGCGTTTCAATTCCAGCATCTCGTTGATCACACCCTTGGACTCGTCCCGCGCACTTTGGATGAATCCGCACGTGTTGACGATCACGAAGTCGGCGCCGTCCGGTTCAGAGACGAGCGAATAGCCGTCCAACGACAGGGCGCCCAGCATCCGTTCGCTGTCGATCAGGTTCTTCGGGCACCCCAGGCTGACGAACGCATACGTCCCCTTAGAGAACGCGGTGTCGGACTCGGCGCCTTGGGATAATGGGCGGGGAGATGGGTCAACAATCGGCAAGGATTCCATGGACGAACTCGGTAATCGCTACTCTGACCGCGCCAATTTTCCAGGCAAGACCGTCGTTCCGTACAACGAACGCGTCTGCTGCGGAGGTTGGCTACGATGTGTGATCAGGATAATTCCCTGAGTTTAGCGGTCCGGAGCTTGACTGGATAGGGAACGCCGCCGCTGCGGGACTTCGCCGAATCTTAGTCGTTGGCCGGGTCCAAGCCGTGTTTGGCGTAGATTTCGGCCTTGAGTTTCAGGTCCTGGAGTACGAGAAGATCGCCGGTCTGCTCATCGTAGCCGTACATTTCATACGGCCGCAATTTAGCGAATTCGACATTGTTGTCCTTCATCATCTTCTTAAACTCTTCCAAGCTCGGAAACTTCTCGTGCTGGGCCTGATACAACCGGACGGCGCTCTGCATGCCAAATGTGCTGGTCTGGCCCGCCATACGGAAATACAGCGTCGCCACCCCCGAGAGCGGATCCGTAATATTTAGCTTTTGATCCTTGACCGGTTGAATGTTGGGATCGTCACGGATCTTCGTCATGTCGACGACTTCGGCGGTCGTCTTGCCGATGATACTCTTGGATTTGCGCGGCGCAGCGGCATCGCCGTTTGCGGCCGCGTTTTCCGCTGGTGCGGCATTCTGCTTGGGGGCGTCCATGCCCATCATTCCCCCTCCGCCTCCCGGGACAGCGACCCCAGGTGGAGCGGCGGGTTCCCGCTTTTCTTCGCCGACCTTGTTCATCTCGTCGCATCCCACACAGACGAGCAATGCCGCCGCAGCCAATGCGTATCGCATGTCGTAGCCCTTATGTTTCGATAACCATTGATGTCGTCAATTCGTCCATTTGCCTTCAGCCCACTCGCCGTCCTCGGTGATGCCCGCTTTTTTGTAGCGTTCCGCTTTGTCCTTTTTGTCCTCAAGGACCATCGCGCGGCCGGATTCAGCATCGTAACCGTATTTTTGCTAGCGAGGCAGCATGACGAACTTGACGCCGTTTGACTTTACCAACTCTATAAACTCTTCGTAGGTCGGATAGCGATTGTGTTCGACTTCGTAGACAGTCACCAAACGCTGCGCATTCATCGTGCTGACCTGGCTGGTGGTCGCCGTATAGGCGGACATTACTGTCGATAGATAGTCGTCGCCCTGGACCTCGTTCTCGACCTCGACGATGTCTTTGTTCTGCAGTTCGACCTGCGCATCGAAGACCTTCTGCGTGAATTTCTTGAAATTGCTTTCGCGCTTCGGTTTCGGCGGCGCCTTCGACTGCCCGCAGCCGCAAAAGATAACCAGCGAAAGGCAGAGGAGCAGGAAACGCATGGAAGAGTGGTCCTTGAAGATTTGGCGAGCGTGACGGGAATCGGCGGCGCGGGACCATCGAGGCCCGCTGCGAACGTTTCTTATCACCCGCCGTGGGTTAACTTTCAAGTCCAATCACCAGTTTGCTACGGCCGGGCATCCAAAATCCGCTGGCACGGCGGCCGCCCGCCCCCCACGGTCAACCCCGCAGCAACGTCCAATCGACGTCTCCCAATCGCCGCATTTCGTCGTGACAAGTGAGATTGAAGTTCAAGGGGGTGATCGTCACGAACCCTTCCGCCAAAGCGGCGACGTCGGAGTTCAACTCAGTAGGGGGCACTTGATCCGGATGCAGTCCGCTCCAGTAATACGTCCGCCCGCGGGGGTCGATCCGTTTTTCCAGCATTTCGCGATACCGTTCCAAGCCCATCGGCACAACCTTGACCCCCACCGGCCAGCCGTCGTGGCGTTTGGGGAAATTGATGTTCCACAGCGAACCGGGGGAGGGGTTCTGTCTCAGCAACTGCCCGATGAGGTCGGCCGCCATCACCGCTGTCTGTTCATAGTCCGGGCGGCTCCCGGCCGACAGCGAAACGGCAATCGACGTCACGCCAAAAAACGCGCCCTCGATGGCGGCGGCGACCGTTCCCGAATACAAGACGTTGATTCCGGCATTCGCGCCGGAGTTGATTCCGCTGACTACCAGATCGGGCGGCGGATCGCACAATTCCAACATGGCCGCCTTGACGCAATCGGCCGGACTGCCGCCGACGGCGCGGCCAAAGAGGTCGTCACCATGATAAACGTCGTCGATGATCAGCGGCTCCAAGTACGTGATCGAGTGGCTGACGCCGCTCTGTTCGCTGGCCGGCGCCACGATTTGCACGGCTCCCAATTTGCTAAGCGTATTTCGCAGCGCCGCCAGCCCCGGCGCGAAGATGCCGTCGTCGTTGGTGAGCAAGATATTTCTGTCGTTTTCCACCGTATGCCTCATGTGATTCGTAATAGCCCGTAGCTTGCGCAGGGTCGTTTGCCGCCGATTTTCGACCCTGCTATGATATAAACCGACTTGAATCTGTGCGAACGTACAAAATCTTCCTAGTACCAGTTTCAAAACCCGGTTGCGCCTGTTCAAGCACCGGCAACACAAGTGTGTGCGCGACGCGTCAGTGGGTTTTGAAACCACTTGTAAAAACTATGCGGTCACCCGCGAGGAGTCGATATCAATGGCAGCGGACCAACGGGATAACCACGTTTCACGGCGTCAATTCTTGGCCACCAGCGGCATTGCCGCGACGACCGTGGCCATGACCGCCAAAAGCTACGGCAAAGTTCTCGGTTCCAACGATCGGATCCGGATCGGATTTATCGGCGTGGGCGGGATGGGGAGCGGCCACGTGGGGGCCTGCCTCAAATTGAAAGAGCCGGACAATCTGGAATTCCTGGGGGTTGCCGATTGATGGAAAACCCGCGCCGACGAAGCAGCGAAGCGGCTGGACACGCAGAGCTTTGACGACTACCGCAAGTTGCTGGACATCAAGGAAATCGACTACGTCACGATCGCCACCCCGGAGCATTGGCACTCGAAAATGACGGTCGACGCCATGGACGCCGGCAAGGACGTCTATTGCGAAAAGCCGATGACGCACGACATTCCCCAGGCCCAGGAAGTCATCAAGAAACAAAAGGAAACCGGGAGGGCCATCCAGGTCGGCGTGCAGGGCATGTCAGACGACAGCTACAGTTCCGCCGCACAAGCGATCGAAGAAGGCCTCATCGGGCAAGTCGTGCAGGCACAAATTGAATATGTCCGCCGCTACGACACCCAAGGCCCGTGGCGGTCACGCCCCTCCGTTGAGGGGACACCGCAACCAGCCGATCTGGATTGGGAGGCCTGGCTGGGGAATGCGCCCAAGACCGACTGGAATCCGCATCACTACTTTGAATGGCGGAACTATTCGCAATACTCCGGCGGAATCTGCACCGATCTGTTCATCCACCGCATCACGCGGATCATGAAGGCCTGCAAATTGCTATATCCCCGCCGCGTGGTCGGCATGGGGGGCATCTGGCAATGGCCGGACGGACGCGATCTGCCAGACAACTTCGAAATGATTTGCGAGTACCCTCGCGGCATGACGGTCTACGTGCTGGGAACAATGAGCAACCGCGTCGGCATCGATCACTTGGTGCGCGGCTATCGCGGCACGCTCTACTTCACCGGTGACGGCTGGGTGGCCAAGGACAAAGACGGCAAGATCTTGGACCAGCACAAGAAGACGGGCGGGGAGGACATCGTCTTGCACCATAACAACCTGCACAACCATCTCCGCAACGGCGAAGAGCTAAAATGCCCGACCGAGTTGGGACTGGCGGGAGTGGTGGCGGTGAACATGGCCAACGAATCGTGGCGGACCAACCAGATGATGGGCTGGGATCGCGAAAACGAAAAGATGGTGCCGGCCAACACGCTCGACCAGCCGCACGTTCCCGAAGAAACCGCCTAACGGCAACTCGAAGGGGCTGGGTGCCGCTGGTGGCTACACCGCCAGGGGCGCCCATTCTCAACGGTATGGTCGGCTCGCTGGTCATGTCCCACGCGCGCTCAACCCGCACGCCGAACGAACCCGCTGGAGCACCTCTTGCCCTTTGGCCCGCGCCACCCGCGCTCCGTCACGCAGAATGTCGCGAACCGTGTCGGGGCTTTTCTCCAACTCCTCGCGACGCGCGCGAGCCGCGGCGAAATACTCCAAGGCCGCCTCGTAGAGGGCTTGCTTCGCTTCGCCGTAGCCCATGCCGCCGGCGCGATATCGCTCGGCAAGCGCTGACTGCTGTGCATCGTCGGCGAACAGTTTGTACAGCGCGAAGACCGAGCAGGTGTCGGGGTCTTTCGGTTCCTCGACCGTCTTCGAGTCGGTTTTGATCGACATCACTTTCTTGCGCATCTTCTTGGGCGCTTCGAAGACCTCGATTGTGTTGTCGTAGCTCTTGGACATTTTTTCGCCGTCGGTGCCGGGGATCTTGGCCGTGGCGTCCAGTGTCTGACCGTTGGGCAGTGTCAGCGCCTCCACGTTGTAAATCGCATTGAACCGCTGCGCAATATCCCGCGTGACCTCAATGTGCTGCACTTGGTCGGCCCCGACCGGAACCACGTCGCTGTCGTACAGCAAAATATCGGCCGCCATCAACACCGGATACGTAAACAACCCCGCATCCGCCGCCAGCCCCTTCGCCTTTTTATCTTTGTAGGCATGGCACTTTTCCAGCAGGCTCATCTGCGTAACCGTCATCAACAACCACGTCAGCTCGGTCGTCTCGGGTACGTCCGATTGCAGAAACAGCGTCGCCTGTTGCGGATCGAGGCCCAATGCCAACAGATCGACGGCCGCGTCGTGTGTATAGTCCCGTAAAACCTGCGGGTCGCGGATCGTCGTCAGCGCATGCAGGTCGGCGATGAAATAGAAAGCCTGTTCGTTGTTTTGCAGGGCAATGTACTGGGCGATGGCGCCGAAGTAGTTGCCCCAATGAAATCGGCCGGTCGGCTGAATTCCGGAAAGAACTCGCATGGATGCGTCTCGATGGTCGTGTGTGGTCGTGTATTTGTGGCAGTTACCCCCCGGCGGAGCCGGGGGCTGGGAGAAATCGCTCGGCGTTGTTGCGGTTAGCGGGCGGGGATTTGCAGGGTCCCGACGATGTCGTTGACGCTGCGGCAATTCTGTTCCACCAAGATCGCTTCCAGTTGCGCCGCCAATTGCGGGGCCAGCTTGGGATTGTAGAAATTCGCCGTCCCAATTTGAACCGCCGTCGCTCCGGCCACCAGGAATTCCAGCACGTCGTCGATCGATTGGATTCCGCCGATGCCAATGATGGGAATATCGACCGCCTGTGCCACCTGCCACACGATCCGCAGCGCCAACGGTTTGATCGCCGGGCCGCTCAATCCGCCGATCACGTTCCCCAAAATCGGCCTGCGGCGCCGCCAGTCGATGGCCATCCCTTGAAACGTGTTCACCAGCGAAACCGCGTCCGCTCCGGCGTCAGCCGCTGCCCGCGCGATGGGAACGATGTCGGTGACGTTGGGCGTCAATTTGGCGATCACCGGCAGCGGGCACGCCCCGCGGACTTGTGAAACGACCTCAGCGGTCAGCTTCGGATCGGTGCCAAAATCGACCCCACCGCTCACGTTGGGGCAGGAGATATTGAGTTCCAGGCCGGCGACTTGCGGGTATTCACCGATCTGCGCAGCCATCTCGACAAACTCCGCCGTGTTGCGGCCGGCGATGTTGACGATCACCGCTGTCTCTAAGCCGAGCAAGTATTCCAAGTGCTTGACCAGAAACGCATCCAACCCGTCGTTGTCCAAACCGATGGAATTGAGGAGCCCCGCCGAGGTCTCGACGGTGCGGGCGGGAGGATTGCCGATCCGCGGCTGCGGCGTAACCGTTTTGGGAATGATGCCGCCCAACCGCTTAAAATCGACAAACGCCGCCATTTCGCGGGCATAGCCGAACGTGCCCGACGCAACGAGGATCGGATTGGCCAGGCGGAGGCGGTTGAGTTGGACGCTGAGTTCGGGCACGTGTTTATCGAAGCGGGCAGGGGGGAAGCGGATCGAAAATACGAATCAGCGCCCGAGCCTCACACGGACGCAGCGACATGGTAACTAGCGGCTCACACGCGAGCCAGACGCGGACCGGGCGTGATTTTGCGCACCCTGCATAAATAACACCGGCATTTCACG
>CALFYU010000503.1 GCA_937952455.1 uncultured Planctomycetaceae bacterium | reverse complement strand
CTCCGGCGGCTGACGAGTTTTCCGAAGGCGAGGACGGCAACTCGGAATAAGCAGCGTTGCCTTTGTAGTGCCCATTTCACTGAGCGATTGGCCCTCGTTTGGCGTGGCTTGAGAAGGCGGCGATCGACCACATATCATCTGAGGTGACGTGTCTATTGACTGCGTGGAGCAGTCAATTAACCATAAGCCCGGTGTGGTTTTAATGCTGCGGCAGTACGAACTGGTGGATCTCGTCAAGAGCTACGATCCTCATGCTGATGAGGACATGCTCAACAGAGCCTATGTCTTCGCGATGCGGGCGCACGGCCGTCAAACGAGGCACTCCGGCGATCCGTATTTTTCCCATCCCATCGAAGTTGCGGGAATTCTGACCCAACTCAAGCTCGACACGCCCACAATCGTTACTGCTCTGCTGCACGATACAATTGAAGATACTGCGATCACGCGAGCGGATATTGTGGACGCTTTTGGTGAAGAGATCGGCGATCTTGTCGACGGAGTGACCAAACTCTCGAACATTCAATTTTCCAGCAGGCAGGCCAAGCAAGCGGAAAATTTTCGAAAATTTTTTCTTGCCACGTCGAAAGACGTGCGTGTTCTGTTGGTCAAATTGGCCGACCGGCTGCACAACATGCGAACAATACAGTTCGTTCCCAGCGAGGAGAAACGTCGAGCAATCGCGGAGGAAACGTTAGAAATTTATGCGCCGCTTGCGGGTCGCATAGGGATGCAAGGGTTTAGGGAAGAATATGAAGACCGGGCGTTTGCGACCTTGAATCCGGAGGGAAGGACATCGGTAATCAAACGATTGGATTTCCTTCGTGAAGAAAGTGATACGGCGATCGGAAAAATTACTGAAGAGATCAAGCAGCAGCTTAGACAGTCAAATATAGACGCTGCCGTATTTGGGCGATTGAAAAGACCATACTCAGTTTGGCGTAAAATGGAACGCAAGGACATTTCGTTTGAGCAGCTGTCAGATATTATCGGATTCAGGGTCATCGTTGATACTGTCCCAGAATGTTATTCAGCGCTTGGCGTCATTCACAGCAAGTGGCAAATGGTTCCGCATGAGTTTGACGACTACATATCAACGCCCAAGCGAAACGGATACCAGTCGATACATACAACGGTTATCGGTCCCGATAAGAAGCGCGTTGAGCTCCAAATTCGAACTAAGGGTATGCATGAGATCGCTGAAACGGGCGTTGCCGCTCATTGGGATTACAAAGAGCGCGCCTATACGATCGGGGACGATAGAATATCGGGCGGTGACGGCGGTGATTCCGCCGACGGGTCAAACCGGTTGCTTGACCGGCTATTTAGTGATCTTCAGGGACTGGCCAAGCTTCTCAACGAGGAAGAAAACTCGGAAATCTTTCTCGAAAATACAAAAATGGAAATGTTTTCCGATCAGGTGTTCGTCTTCACGCCCAAAGGCGATCTGATCAATTTGCCGCGCGGGGCAACCGCGATCGATTTCGCCTATGCGGTCCATACACGGATCGGCGACACGTGCGTCGGAGCGAAAATCAACGGACATCATCGCACATTACGCACGCCGCTGCGCAGTGGCGACTCAGTTGAAATCCTTTGCTCAAGGGCGCAGCTACCGACCCCTGACTGGGAAGAAAACGTTGTTACGGGGCGTGCGCGTTCGGCAATTCGTCGTCGGGTCAAGCAGATCAGGAGAGATGAGTTTATCGAGCTGGGGCGCAGCATGTTGAGAGCAGCCTTCAGCCCGCATGACATCCAGGCTACAACCGCGGTGCTAACGGAAGCGGCTGAGATCTTGGGATTTGAGACGACTGACGCTCTCCTAGCATCGGTCGGCGAGGGTAGTACCCCGAGGACAACGGTTGTGGAGTCGTTATTTCCCCCTGAAGTGGGTGCGTCGGAGAAATCTGGTTTCAGGCGTCTGGTCTTGCCATTGAACCTGTTTCGATCATCGCGAAAATCCGCAAACCAAACTCCGGGCTCGCTCCCGATTCAGGGTATAAAACCGGGGCTTGCTATTACGTTGGCCGGTTGCTGTCATCCAATTCCGGGGGATAGAATCGTCGGGATTAGAAACGACGAACGCGGCGTTGACGTGCATACGATCGACTGCGCAGCGATAGCAGGGGCTCAAGATAAACAGTGGCTTGATTTGACGTGGGAACGAGACCTAGGCGATGCATCAGCTGCGGTTGGGCGCATTATGATGTACGTGCCCAATCAGCCTGGAGTTCTGGGAGAGATTTCCACCATTATCGCCAGCCAAGACGGCAATATTACAAATGTTCGATTTGTCTCTCAGGATACACGCTCTGCTCAGCTTGAGGTGGATATCGCCGTAAGTGACGTCCGGCATCTGGAGAGCATCATCGGTGCTTTGAGGGGGTCGTCGCTGGTTGCATCGGTTGAGCGATCGCGGGGTCAGGACGTGGCGATGGTGAGCTAAAAATGCGGGTAATAGATGGTTCACATTCCACGACTAGAGTTTGGCGGAGACCGTCTGATATAGGGTTCGTTTGCCGCTCTATTGCCTTGTTTCGCCTTTTGATTAGAGGTCAGCCTGTTCAATTGTTACATGGACGTCTGACTGAGAATCGGTGGGTCATGTTCAGTCGAAAAAATCGCCGGACCACCCTTGAAGAAATGAGAGAATTTCTCTGGCCGACAATGGGTTGGCGTCGAACTTTTAAGTACATATGGAGGCGTCTGTCGCGCCTGTCCGCCAGCCCTCACGCCATTGCGCTCGGCGTTGCCTGTGGGGTTTTTGCGTCCTTTACCCCGTTTATGGGTCTGCACCTTGTGATTGCCTTTGGTGCGGCCTATTGGCTTGGGGGCAACCTCATCGCGGCCGCGCTTGGCACGATCGTAGGAAATCCCCTTACTTTTCCGCTGATTTGGCTCGCCGGGTATCAAGTCGGCAGCTTACTTCTGGGTGGAATTGAGCCGGTTGATCTTCCTACTGTTGGATATGCCGACGCCGCCTTGGCCAGCCAGGCAGCGGGTTTTTGGCCGGCTTTCGCGAGGACGACAATCGGCGGTGTGTCGTTGGGCCTTCTTGCTGCCCTAATGTGCTATTTTCCTGTTCGTGCGCTGGTGATCGAGTGGCAGGACACGCGGCGCCGCAGGCTTGCGCGAAAATTGAAATTAAGGGCAGGCGCGCATCAACCTATCTAGCCTTGAGCCCGATAAAGGGGGCGGAATGAGTGGGGACACCGGACAAATTCCCCGCCTCGGGGTCAATATTGACCATGTGGCAACCATTCGGAATGCGCGCGGCGGGCGGCATCCGGACCCGCTCCGTGCCGCTCAGCTAGCCGTCGATGCCGGCGCTGACGGTATAACCGCACATCTCAGAGAAGACCGCCGTCATATCGGTGATGACGACATCGACCGCCTTAGGCATGCCATACCCGTGCCGCTCAACCTTGAGATGGCGGCCACGCCGGAGATGCTTCAGATTGCCTGCCGACACAGACCTGCTGCCTGCTGCATTGTCCCAGAAAAGCGACAAGAAATCACAACCGAAGGCGGCCTCGATGTTTCGTCCCATGCTTCTGCGCTCCGACCATTTGTGCGGGAGCTTAGGAAAAACGGCATCCGGGTATCGATGTTTATCGATCCGGTATTGCAACAAGTCGAGGCTTCGGCGGATGTCGGTGCCGACATCGTTGAGTTTCATATCGGGCGATATTGCGAACTCCATCGGCTGGGGAGTGAAATCGTCAGGCAAGAAGAGTTTCATGAGTTGCGCAGTGCTTGCGAATTCGCGTACACGGTCGGCTTGGAAGTTCACGCAGGCCATGGAATTTCGTTCGACACCGTCTCTCCGATCGCCACGTTGCCTCA
>CALFYU010000502.1 GCA_937952455.1 uncultured Planctomycetaceae bacterium | reverse complement strand
GTCGAAAAGTGAAAGCACGCCCGCCGTCGACGATTCGCTGGGAGACCGATAGGGCTGGCCGGCGACCGGTTCGACGTCCAGAGAATCGTGGCAGAGCGTCATCTCCACCCACCCGGGAATGTCCGCCAGATGGTTGGCGACCCAGCCGATGGTGTTCGACCTGGGATGAATCTTCCAGTCCCACTTGTCGTCCGGAATCCGTTCCAGCACTCGGCGGGTGTTTGCCATTTCCATATCGAACTCGGGAATCATGGCTTGACCGATCGTCATGGCGGCTGCTCCTTGGGTCGAGGTGGCTGGGGAAAGGTGGACTGATGTGACAACAACCGATTCTACGCACAGCTGGCGCGTCATGCAAATTGTGAGGCGGCCGAGCGCAATTCTGCCGCCGCGTATTCACGGCGAATTCATGGTGCCATGATAGTATCGCGTTGCTTAGTACGCTGTTCTTGCCGGTATCCCGGCTGGAAAATAGAATCGGCGAGCCGTTTGTGACTCGGGGGTTTCTGGATTCGGAATGAAAGGGAGAGTTGCGATGAAGTGTCGATATGCCGTTGTTGCGCTGCTGGTCCTGTTGTCGGGCGCCGATGCGCCGAAAGAAGGGAACAAACTCAAGCAAACGCTGTTAATGCAAGAGAAGAAAATCACCGAAGCGATCAAACACAAAGACCAAAAGGTGATCAAGGCCTTGTTGCATGAAGAAGCATATGCCATAACCATCGCCGGCCGGCAGTTTGGAGCCGAGATGATCCGCAGCCTCGAGATGCTGACCGTCGATGACTACGAGATCAGCGACGTGAAGGTAGTAAAAGTCAGCGACACTGTCGGCATCTTGACGTACAAATACACGTGGTCGGGAAGTTACGGCACGGAGAAAGTGCCCAAAACGACAGTCTTCGCCACGTCCACCTGGGCCTTGCGTGACGGTACCTGGCAGTCGGTGTTCTATCAGGAGACGCCGATCGCCGAATAGGCGAGGCGCCTGTTGCTAAAACCAAATCCGCACGCCGGCGATCAGCGAATTGATGTTTACCTTGTCGATGCGGAACAAGTCGTAGCCGCCGAAGACCTCGACGTTGCGGATCAACAGCCCGGCCGTGCCGCGAAAATGAAACAAGCCGGCATGGCCCAGCCTGCCCCAGTCGATCGACGAGGAGATCACCCACGGCTCGACCGGAAACAGGTCGACGCCATAGGTGAAGTTGAAGCCGAAGTCGGTCTCTGCATCATCAGTCAGCCAGTTAGCGCCCAGCCCGGCGTGAAATTGCGCAATCTCGCTTTGCGCAAAACGGAACGTGAGATTCGCGTCTCCCGACCAGAACTGATCCGACTCGCCGCCTGGTAGCTCCTCGCGGCGGGCATACCATTCGCCGTCGAAGCCGATGCGCGCCTGAGAGTCCAATTGCAGTCGTCCGGCCCAGTGCGAGATGTCGCCGAAATTGTCCCCATACTGCCCCGTCACCCGCCCCGCCCAACCCCGCATCCCTTCAGACGACAGCGGGTCGATGATCAGATACCCCGGCGTTTCGTCATAGGGAGCGATTGGGAAGAACGTATCATTGTAAAGGCTGTCTTCAAGGGCGTAATGGGGAACCAGAAACGGTGCGCCGATGGTGGTGAAAACGATCGGGCCGAAAATTTGTGCGGTCAGCGATTCGTCATCGTCATCATCGCAGTCATCTTCAAATTCTCGCGTCCAATTTTTCTCGCTTTTCGGCGTTTTGCCATCCTTCGACTCTTCACGAACCGCTCGGCGGATCTCCGCGAGCTTATCGTCCGCGTCGGCGAAGCCGGAACAGGCGGGAGCAACCCAGATTACAGCGGCCGCGACAATGACTATTCGTAAGCGCAATGTCGGGCAGTGCGGCATGTCATCGTCCCGAAGGGGCGGCGAGCGGAGCGGAGAGAATTGCGGCAGCAGGGTACATAATATCGCTCCGCCTGACTGTCAATGGGAGCGTTCCGGATCTACGCGAGTTGGCTGTACGAGGCTGTTTTGAGACGCGGTTTGTCTCAAATCGGCGGTCGCCATCGATGTGCATACCTACCGGCAAATTGCCGCTGCATTGATTGATCCGGCAACGGGTACACCGTTAGGATGGTGACTTCCCCGCTTTTGACATGGCATCCGCAAGGCCTCGTAAGGATCACCCCCCGCGCATGGAACTGGCACAGGTTGAACACCTCTTTGAAAAAACGGTTGCCGAAATCGGCAAGGTCGTCGTCGGACAGGCAGAATTGGTCGAAGCCACGCTCGTGGCGCTGTTCTGTGAAGGGAACGTACTCATCGAAGACGCTGTTCGTCAATACGCTCAGCCGCGCCCTTTCCTGTGATTTCGGCCGCATTCAATTCACGCCCGATTTGATGCCCTCGGATTTGACCGGGCACTCGATCTATAACGCCCAGGAACAAAAATTCACGTTCAATCCCGGACCGATCTTCACCAACCTGCTGCTGGCCGATGAAATCAATCGCGCGCCGGCCAAGACGCAGTCAGCGCTGCTCGAGGCGATGCAGGAACGGCAGGTCACTGTCGATGGGCAGTCCTAACCCCTCAACCGTCCCTACATCACCATCGCCACCCAAAACCCCCTCGAGCAGGAAGGAACCTATCCGCTGCCCGAGGCGCAGTTGGACCGCTTCATGTTCAAACTGCTGATCGACTATCCCGTGATCGACCAGGAGCGGCAAATCTTGAAGCACTATGCCGAAGGCCGCGACAACCGTGATCTGGGGCAGTTCGATCTGCAGGCCGTGATGAACGGCGAGGACGTGCTGGCAATTCAGCGGGCGATCGTGCAGGTGATCGTCGAACCGTCGATCATCAATTATATCAGCGACGTCATCGTCAAGACCCGCGCCTGGCATACGATTTCCGTCGGCGCCAGCCCGCGGGCGGGTGTGCATATATTGCTCGCAGCACGGGCAATGGCGGCTTGCCGCGGGCGTGATTTTGTCGTGCCCGACGACGTCAAGGAACTCGCCCCCTGGGTTTTGCGGCAGGCGTGCAGGCGGACGACGTGATCCGCGAAGTCCTCGATGCCGTGGAGGCACCTCGCCAATGACCCCCCGCCGCATCATGTTGTGGCTGTTCCTGGCGGCGGGAATTCCGTTGGCGGTGGGATTGTTCTTGCCGGGAGTCGGGCAGATTGGGGCGCTCATTAGCCTGCTGATTTTCGCCGCCGCCGTTGCCGACCTGGCGATTTCCCCGACCCCCCCGTTGGTCGACGTGCAGCGCGAGACGGGGGACATCATGAGCGTCGGCGCGCGGAACGCCGTCAAGATCTGGTTCACCAACCGCAATCGCGCCGCGATCACTGTCGAATTCGACGACGAACCTCCCGCACCGTGCGACACCGAAGGCTTGCCGTTTGAAATCGAGCTTCCCCCCGACCGCGCGCGGTACCGCGTCTACCATACGCGTCCCCACCACCGCGGAACGAATCAGTTCGGCAAAATCTATATCCGTTCGCGAAGCAACTTGTCGCTGTGGTATCTGCATCACGAAATCGACGTTCCGCTGGCGGTTCGCATTTATCCCGACATCCAAGCCGTGCACGCCATGGAACTGCTGGCCCGGCGCAACCGCGTCGCCGAATTGGGACTGCGGCTGTCGCGATTGATGGGACGCGGCAGCGAATTTGAGCGGCTCCGCGAATATCGCCGCGAAGATGAATACCGCAGCATCGATTGGAAAGCGACCGCCAAGCACCAAAAGCTCATCAGCCGCGAATACACGGTCGAGCGCAACCAAAACATATTGATCCTGCTCGATGCGGGCCGTTCGATGTGCAATGAAGTCGACGGCATTACACATTTGGACCGCGGGCTGAATGCGGCGATCATTCTCAGCTACATCGCCTTGCGGCAAGGGGACTACGTCGGGCTGATGTCGTTCTCCAACAAAATCGAACGCTTCGTCCGCCCGATGCGCGGAGCGGGCGCGGTGCAAACGATCATCCGCAGCGTCTATAATCTTGAGCCGCAATATGATGCCTCCGATTACGGCCTGATGGTCGAGGAAGTCCGGCGTCGTTTCCGCAAACGTTCGCTCGTAATCCTGATCACGGCCGCCTTAGACGAATTGCACCTCGCCACGATCAGCAAGCACATGCGGCAAATCCGGTCCCCGCATCTGGTATTGGGAGCCTTCTTGCGGAATGTCCCGCTCTACGAACGAGTCAACGCCGTTCCCGACACCGACGTCGAAGCCTTCCAAATCGCCGCCGCTGCGGAAATGGTCACCTCGCAGCGAACCCAGATCGCCGAGCTGCAGGAACAGGGGCAATACGCCATCGAATCATTGCCGGAGGACCTGTCGGCCGATTTGATTAGCCAGTATCTGGAGATCAAGGCGCGGCATTTGTTGTGATCCTCGCGGCGGGCGCCGTAAAATCAAATCAGACGTATTGGCAACTCACTCTCACCCGGTACGCATTGGATTCATCGTCGCCGACGAACCCCTTGTCCGCGAGAGGTAATTTTCCCATGCCCCATTCCGTGACGCGTCGCTCATTTCTGCAACGAACAGCTGCGAGCACCGGAGCCTTGGCGGCGGCGGGGAATTTGCCGGCGGCTGATGCAAATCCGCCGCGGCGGCCGAATGTACTG
>CALFYU010000501.1 GCA_937952455.1 uncultured Planctomycetaceae bacterium | reverse complement strand
GTGGCGACGCAATACTCGCTGACGGAGTCTCCGCGGTGCGTGGGAATCGTGGGGAGGAATTGCTGGTAGAATTGGGCTAACTGCTGGTCGGCTCCTGTGATGGTGGCGCAGATCTGTTCCAATCGGTCGAGCATACGCGGCACATAACGGCCTTCGCCGGGGAATTTTTGGATCGTGTAGGCCAGGCCCTCGATTGCCGCCTGCGACTTGTCGTTCTTTACTTGGTCGTCGCTCATTTTCAGTCGCGCTTCACACGCCAAGTCGGGGCGGCCGGCGGATTCATAGAGGGCCACGAGGCGAGCGTAGGCGTCGAGGCGGTCTTTGGCTTGCGGATGATGGGCAATCAGATCGTCGAAGATCGTCCAGGTGAAATCGGGATATTGGGCGAACGTCGTAAAGAATAACTCCAGCGACCGATCCATTTGCCGCGAATGCTTTTTCTCAATTAACCCTTCACGCGACATTTGGGCCAGCGCTTCCCAAGTTTCGGGAAGCCCCGGACAAAGGTCGGCCACCTTGCGGAGAAATACCAGTTGCTGCGTGGCGTCCAACTCCGCCCGCTCGCGGATCATGGGATAGGCCCGCATGACCAGCGCCGCTTGGCGGTGTGCTAGCGGATTTACGCCGATCACATGCAGCCGCAGTTCCAACTGGCGATCGGTGATCAACTGGTTCGTCTGCGGATCGAACAACTCGCCGACGTAATATTGGTCGATCCGATATCGCCCGTGTGACAGCAAGTCGAAATTGATCGACTGCGGCGTCACTTGCTTCAACTCCACCCACATCACCCACGCGTGCAGTCCGCCGGAGTTGCCTTCGCCCCGAACATAGGCGGCCGGTACACCCAGACTCTTGCCGACGCGGGCTGCAAAGTCCGCTTGCTGCGCGCAGACGCCGCCGAATTCTCGCAAGTTGGCCAGCGTGTACGACTTGCCATCCATTTTACAGACGAGGTCGTCCGTCCGCAGCATTTCCTGGTCGTACGGCACGTCGCTGTAACACTTGCCGACGCCAACCCGCGAGGCCAGATAATTTGTCACCGCCCATTGCCGCTCACCCAGCGGTGTGCGGTGATTGACGATATGCGCCAGGAATTCCCACGGCAAATATTGCGCGCGGCCCTGCATGACGTTTTCGGAGCCGGCAAAGTACCGGAAGTTTTCGACTGCCCCGATCAGATCGTCCGGCATGTCGGCATGCACGCGGCGCTGGTGATGGGCGTAGTCATAGACGCCGCGATTGTTCTCATCGTCCCAGGTGACGGCGATCGCGATCGCCAGCTGCGCATAAGGCACGATTTGTTCGGGGAACTGCTGCTTCAGTTCGCGAAACAGCCGCAAAGCTTCCTGGACGTTGTCCGCATCCGGGTCGATGGCCGTGTATAGCTCCTCCTTGATGTCCGGATGTTCGTTGAGCCAGGCGCTCATCTCGTCCCGCTGTTCGCCGAACGCGGCCTCGATCGCCGACGTTTGCGTCTTCTCGAAGAAATCCGAGTAGGCCTTGCGCAGTTCTTTGTAGCGTTTGGGCACCAGCAGTAACTTGTACTCATAAAGCCGATAAACGCGATCGTCCAATTCGGTCTGCGCCGCGTTTGCGGTTGGCGTTTCGGTGGCGGCCGTGACCGGTGACGTGTCCGGTTCTTCGACCATGTTCGGCGCCGGCAGTCGCCCGGTCGCGAAGGCGTCCGGCAATTGGTCCGATAACCGCTTCAAAACCTCGGCGTCATCCCCTTCATAAACGGCAATCAAGCGCTCACGCTGATAAAAATGCTGCGTAGGACCGGACTTCGAATTTTCGTTCGGTTGAACGGCGCCCCGGATCTTGGCCTCCTCCGCTTTCCGGCTGTCGTCATTATCAAATTCAATGAGCGTGACCGGTTGGCCATCGAGCGTCACGACTTGCGCACTGCCTTCGATAGGCAGCGTTGATCCGTATTCACGAAACTGCACGTCGGCACCGGCTGCGCGCCACTCCTCGAGGATCGTCTCGGACGGCCCCGGCGCTCCTTCGACGCGGATGTGCACAATCTCGGTTGCCGTCAGCCCGTCCTCCCCTTCGGACGCCTCGAAAATTACCCCCAATGCGCGCCCTTCGTCTGACTTCTGCGGAGTCCAGCGAAATTGCCCGGTGGCCGGATCAAATGTTGCGTCCGGCGGCGCACCGTCGGACATCCGCAGCGTGACCGGCGACGCGGGGATATCAGAGTCGCGGGCTTCGACGCGGAACTCCAGCGGCTGCTTTATTGTTGCGGTTAGATCATCAATCGGCGTGATTTCCGGTGGCTGATTGAATTCGGCGACTTCGAAATGAAATGACGTTTCCGCCGCTTGCGCCGAGCCGTCCGCGGCTGACGCGCGAATCGTGAAGTCGTAATCGCCCGGCCCTTGTTCTTCCGTCGGGGTCCAAGAAAATTTTCCGTCGCGCGGCTCGAGCTGCGCTCCCGACGGCGCCGCGACCAATTCGTACTGCACCTCGCCATTCCAGCCAGCTGGTTTGCCGGCGGCGATGGAGAACGTCACCGGTTGCAATTCCTGGACGGTCTCGGGATTCACTACCGGCAGGGTCAAACGCGGCTGATTCGCGCGGAACTGGAAGAATGCGTAACCGCCCAACAGGGCCAGACAGACGACCAGCAAACTTCCCACCAGCAAACCGTGCGACGACTTCTTGCGCGGCCGCTGTGCGGAATAGCGAGGGGGCGCCACGTCGAAATCGAGTGACGCCTTATCGGCGACCGGCGCGGGTGTTGACTCCACCCCGCCAGCGGCTGGGCTCTCCACCGGTTGCCCGCAGCCGGGGCACTTCATCCGCCGGCCGGCCAGGTTATCGGCCGCATTGAGCTTTTGCCGGCAGCCGTCACAAACGAACGTGATCATGGTTAGCGCGCGCTTTCTTTGCAATTCCGGTCACCGTCGACGCCCCTACGCAATACGTTTATTATGCCAAACGCTCGCCCCCCGGCAACTGCGAATTGGGCGTCCGTCGCAATTGCGCCGGGGCACCGTGATCAGGTTGCCATGCCGCGCAAAAAAAACAGGCCGCACTTTGGCGGCCTGTTGATGTGAATGTTCATTCGCGGAGACTCACCCAGCGCGCTGACGCCGCTTCCGCGAGATTCCGAAACCGGCAATCGCCAGCGAACCGATGCCGAGCAATACGAATGAGGACGGTTCGGGGACGATAGCGGCGTCATGGCTGAAGAAGTATTCGCCGGCCGCCAACGTGATCGGCGCATCGAGCTTAAACTCGAGCCGATAGATGTTGTCCGTGGTGCTGCCGTCATTCACGCCGAAGACGCGATCAACGCCGGAGTCGGTAACCATGGTCATGCCGCTCGACGTGTGCGTCGAGAAGACGTCGCCGATGAAGCTGCCGGTATTGACCGGCAACAAATCGCCGCTGGCGTCGGTGCTGGACCAGATGTTCATGTTGTACTGCCGATACGGCGAATTCGGGTCCGTGTTGTAGTATAAATCAAAGAAGCCGACGATCGTGTCAAACGTCGTCTCCTGCTCCAATTTGAAGTAGGTCGCGTACACGTGATCGAAATTGTTGGACATGTTGTAGGTGCGATACAAACCGGGCGCGTCGCCGCTGTCCACTCCCTGCGCCGTGGCGTTATAGAAATCCCCGTATGTCCCGTCGTCAATCCCGTTGTTGTCGTAGACGCTCGCTCCATTGTTGTACAGCGTCAGCGCCAATCCCGCGTTTTCGGGAAACCAGTCGTCCTTGATCCAGGTGTTGAGGTTGCCGGCTCCCCAGTAGGGATCGTCGTAGATGCGGCGAAACGTTCCGCCCGACGCATTATCGCCGTTGGGAATGTTCCCGGTCGGGAATTTCCCCCCGGTGATGCCGTAGTAATAATCTAAGGCGTCGGTCTGGTTGTCCGGCGCACCGTTGAAGGTAAATTGTCCCGCCCGTCCTTCATGGGCGGCAAGGGCGCAGAGAGTTGCCGCGGCAACGATAAGTCCGCGGCGAAAAAAGCGTGAGATGTTCATGGGTCCTCCAAGATGCGGAAACGGGGATTCGTCGGTCTGCAAAATGGAACACGCGGGTTCCAATTGCTTACTGGCGGCCCGCGTGCCCGCACATGGTTCCGGGTCCATTTGCGCGATACAACCCTTAATCCGAAAAATTGTTAGAATCCTCGCAAATCCCCAACATCTGTCCGGAATGCTACCGCTTTCAAGCGACGACGGCGTCAAATTTATGGGAAAACCCTAACACGGTAGCCACCTACTTAGGAAAATGTAGTCAACACTGGGTGACAACCGAGTGAGCGGTATACCGACTGGCGGAGGTGAAATTGCTTCTCTCCTCTCGTTATCATCGCTCCCCGAACAACCACCCGCGCCGCTCTCACACCCAAAGAGGCCTCCGTGACCGACCCTGTTGATCTCCTGCAATCCCTCGTTTCGATTCCCAGCGTCAATCCCATGGGGCGCAATGTCTCCGGACCGGAATTCGGCGAAGCCCGGATGACGGCGTTCCTTGAACAGTGGTTCGCCGACCTAGGCGTGCAGCTTCCTTGGATCTTCCCGGGGTGCAGTTGGAAGTCAACGACGTGATGAAAGGGGACTTTAGCGCGAAACATGACCACGTCGTGCAC
>CALFYU010000500.1 GCA_937952455.1 uncultured Planctomycetaceae bacterium | reverse complement strand
GTCTTTCCCCACAGGTCCTCGCATCACACCCTTCTTCGCGCCGACAGCGGCTTGCATGTAGTGTTCTTGGCAATATGTGCTGATCGCCCCCACGAATTGTTCGCCGTAGTCCTTGCACTTTTTTTCGCCGACGCCGCGGACCTCCAAAAAGCCGTCGAGCGTTGTGGGGCGGCGGCGGGCCATGTCGCGGAGGGCGGCGTCGCCGAACACGACGTAAGCGGGGACCAGCATTTCCTCAGCGATCGTCTTACGAATATCGCGCAGGACGTCGAACAGACCGCGATCGACTCCTTCCCACGACTCGTCGGCAACTTTGGATTTGGATTTCTTGGCCGTCTTGCGCGGCTTGCTCAACCGGGGGGTGACCTCGCCCCGCAATAGTTGGCGGCCCGGTTCGGTGACCTGCAGTTGGTTGAATTCGCCGTAGCGGGCCAGATAACCCTGAGAGATCAGCTGCTCGATCCAATCACGAATCGTGCGCTGTGTTTCCTCCGCCAGCAGGCCGTAAGTGCTCAGTTGATCGTGTCCGTTGTCGAGCACGCGGCGGTCCTGTGAGCCTTTTAGTACACCGGCTGTGTATTCGCCGCCAAATCGCTGTTCGAGACGGACAACACAGGAGAGAATCTTTTGGCCGATCGTCTTCGCGTCGTCGACCAATTCGAGTTCGCCCAGGCAGACGTCGCAGGCATTGCAAGAGTCGGCTTGGTGCTGTTGTCCGAAGTGTTCCACGATCGCGCGGTGCCGGCAGTTCACGCCGGTACAGAAATCGAGCATCAGGCCGAGCGAATCCAATGAGACGTCCCGTGCTTTGACGTCGCCCGACTGATTCAGGATGCGCGACCAGGTGTTGTAGTCGCCGGGCGAATAGAACAGGTGGCATTCCGCTTCCAGTCCGTCCCGTCCGGCGCGGCCGCTTTCTTGCTGGTAGGCTTCGATCGACTTGGGGAGTTGCGAATGGATCACGTACCGTACGTTGGACTTGTCGATCCCCATCCCGAACGCCACGGTGGCAACGATGATGTCGCAGCGTTCGTTGATGAACGCGTCCTGGTTTCGTTTGCGCTGCGAATCCTCCATGCCCGCGTGATAGGGGAGCGCGCGATATCCGAGTGCATCCAATTCCGCCGCCGTTTCGTCCACCTTGCGGCGGCTGATACAGTAGACGATTCCCGATTCGCCCGGGTGGCGATCGATGACTTGCCGGATCTGGTCGATGCCACCGGAACGGCGCTGGATTTTGTAGATCAAATTCGGCCGATCAAACGACCCGACGTGCATGGCGGGTTCGCTCAAGTCCAATTGCGTGGCGATGTCCTCGCGGACAATTTCGGTCGCCGTTGCCGTATAGGCGTGAATGCCAATTTGTGGGAATGCTCGCTTGAGTGTCCGCAGTTGCCGGTAGTCGGGCCGAAAATCGTGTCCCCATTCGCTTACGCAGTGCGCTTCGTCGATCGCCACGAATGAAACGTTTGTCTCCTGCAAGAATTCGATCGTGCGGTCCATCAGCAGCCGCTCGGGAGCGGCATAGAGCAACTTGAGCCGTCCGCCGCGAATTTCGTCGGCGACCTGCATCCGCTCCTGATAGGTGAGCATGCTGTTGACACATGCCGCTGGGACACCGTTGGATCGCAGGGCATCGACCTGGTCCTTCATCAGCGAGATCAGCGGCGAGACTACGATCGCCATTCCCGGCAGGCACATCGCCGGGATTTGAAAACAGAGAGACTTTCCGCCGCCGGTGGGCATGACGACGACCGAATCGCGTCCGGCGAGCACGCAGTCAATCGCTTCGCGCTGCAACGGACGAAACGTGTCGTACCCCCAATACTGTTTGAGGACATCCTCGGGGGGGGAGTTAGTGGCATCCATCGGCATCGGCGCGAAACGAACGTCCTTGACCTGTCGGGAGAGCGAACTGGGAGTTTTGAGCGCAGCGCCCAGATCAGTAACCTAAAGCACGAGGGTGCAAATGTCCACCACGCCGGAGGCTTGAGGCGTGAAGGGACCGGCTTGAAGGAAGAGGTGGTAGGCGGCAGGCCTTAAACTGTAGGGTTGGCAGATCTGGGCGTATGGGCCTTCCTTTCCGCAAACTCAGCACAACCGGACGTAGATTGTCGCGTTTGGGAAACATCGCCGCGGCGCGTTGTCGGTTTTCAACATATCTTTCATGAGGAGACTTACAGATTTGATGAAATGCGCACCGTAGCGGAAAGCTCAGCCAAGATGGGTCATTTGGAAGACAATCCAACCGCCGATCAACCGGCGGTCGCCCGCGCGCGGCCCCGGCTGAAACTCCGGTTCCCACGACTGTTGCCCGTCGCGGGCAGCGGATGGGCCGTCAAAGTCCGCTCTGCCTATCGCCGCTGGCTGCCGTTCCTCAAGCGGGGCGCGCAGCGTGATTGGTCCGGGTCGCCGGCACTCGATCTGCATGACCGAATTTTCACGGAATTGGCGGCACAGCGCGATTTCGACGAAGCAGTGCGGCTGCTATTGCGGCAATTGATCCGGGATCCCCAGTTGGGTTTCGCGGGCGTCGTCGAGTCGGCGGAAATCGACGATCAACAGAGCCGCAGCCGCGGACTCTGCAAGGACTCCCGCCGCTCGCTCACCGTCGGCAACGACTTGCGGGATGCCCTCACGTTTCAATCGAGTGTGACCCTTCGCGGTAAAGAGTTGCGCGATCACGAGCTCTTTCAGAAGCTGGCGATCTGTGATCGGCGGAAGGTGGAGCAATTATACGTGCTCCGATTGGGGGAGGCGCGGCATGGGTTCGATGTGCTGATCACCTCGGACTTGTTTCCCGCCGATTTGGAACCACGGCAGAGAATGGCCTTCACCGAGAATACGGTGGCACTGCTCTCGGGCCTGTGGACCAAGAACCGAGCCGCGCGCACAGAGCTTGCGCAGCACGAAACGGACGAAGCGTTTGCGGAACTTCGGATTCATCTTGAGAGCGCGAATGACAATCCGCGGCAGACGATTGCGCGGTACATCGATGAGCTCCGGGATTCTTTAGACGTGGATCGTGTCTCCTTGTTGGTTCCTCACGGGACGATGGCCACGATACGCCTGGCCGTGGGTGGACCGGCGATGCCCCGCAATATCGAAAAAACGTGGCGAGAGCACGAAAATCTGCTGGCCGCGGCCTGCATTGAGCAGGGCGAATTGATGCAATTCGATACGGCCGCGCTCCGCAGCTTGGACATCGACACCCTGATCGGCGGAGCGACCACCTCTCCGATCATGATCGACGGCTGCGTGGTCGCGGTCCTCTGTCTGACAACACGCAGCGGGTGGCCGACGTCGGTTCGCGGGCAGCGGCTGGTACAAGGGTGTGCCGAATGTCTGCAAGAAACGATCGCCAAAATGCGTTCCGCCGCCGAATGCCATGCTCGGGCGCAACGGTCGAACACGGTGCGACGAAATTTCCCAACAACGGCGTCACCCATGCACGAACTGCTGGCGACGATGACCTACGAGATCAGCAATCCCGGGAGCGACTTTGTGGGGACGGTCCACGCCTCTTTGGACCCCGACTTCGCGGAGACGCCCGCTGACAATTCGG
>CALFYU010000499.1 GCA_937952455.1 uncultured Planctomycetaceae bacterium | reverse complement strand
CGGGGATTTCGTCAGACGCGGTCCACCCACGGACCAATTCGAGCATATGTTCCCACCGCGAGGGGTTGAGTCCCATGTTTAGCGGCGTATCGATCGTAAGCATCGCAACCGATTCTTGATGAGTCCGTAGGGCCGGCTCCCGCCGGCCGCAAATTTCAGTCGATTGTCAATGGAGATCCCAAGCCGACGGCTTCGCCGTCGTAATCGACGTCAAGCAAGTTATCCGGAACGAGGGGATCACGTTTGGAGTATGCCGTACGATTGCTCAACCAGCGAGAGCACTGAGACGACGGCGAAGCCGTCGGTTTGGGAGTTGCGCTCAGGTGCCGTAGACCTCATCGAGTTCGCGGGAATTGCTCTCCAACATCTTCATCAGCGCGCCGAAGTCGCCGCCGTAGTTCATCAACTGCGCGCCCTGTTGGTGCAACTGCTTGACGTGCTCGGCAGAAAAGCCGGGTTGCCCCCACGCCTTGCCGTGCCGCTTCGCCGCTGCCGCGACCTGTGCCGTCGATTCTTCGAGCGACTTGCTCCCTTCGGGAGAATGCCGCAACCGCAGCGACAAATCAGCCGGGCCGATGAACAGCCCGTCGACACCGGGAATGGCGGCAATTTCGTCCGCGTTGGCGACCGCTTGCGGCGTTTCGATCTGCACGACCAAAAACGTCTCGCAGTTGGCGGCGTCGGTGTAATCGTCACCCCCTTGCAGGTAAAAGTCGCTGTCCAGCCCGGCGCCGTCGACACCCCGGTCGCCGATCGGCGGAAATTTGACGGCGTTGACCAACTCCTGCGCTCTTTCCGGTGTCGAGACGTGCGGAATCATCAACCCGGCGGCGCCGTCTTCGAAGTAGCGATAAAGCCGCGTCTTCTCGAGCGTCGGCGCCCGGAGCATACAGTCGATGTCAAACAGGTGAAAGTACGCCAGGAGCGTCTGGACTTCGCGATCGCTCATTGCCCGGTGTTCCAGGTCCAGCCAAATACAGTCATATTTAAAATGGGCCGCATGCCGAATATAGGCGGGGATGAAATGCCCCAGCGAACACATCCGCACCGGTTTGCCGGCTCGCAATTTCGCCAGCGTCTTGCTTCGTCGCATTGTCGTGGTGTCCTAAATCAATAGGGGGATTGAAAACTCAGCGCTCAGTGTCCGGTCCGCACCTCCCGACGTCAACCGAGGGCGATCTCGCGGCCGGGGCGACGTTTTCTGCCCGAGCAGGGTCGGCTCCCGGCGTGTGCGTATCGGCCCGAGCCGGCGGATGTTGGGGTTTCCGGCACGATTCTGCCTGCCGCGTACCGCTCGCAGCCCCGGATTTGACAAAAAATTGGTCTCGAATATTTCGAGATCGTTTGGACGCGCTCAAACTTGTGACCTATGTTTTATTTGTACGGTCAACGTTGCGAGGGGCTTGCGTCCTCGAAAACCGCCGGACAATCACACGCCGTAAGTGACGTCTCAGCCAAGAGATGCTGAACTTTGGGGCGTGGCAAGGAGAGCTGGGAGCTTCGAGGGGACCTTGCCACGCCTTTTTTTATGCGCTGACCGCATGGCTGTTTTGGCAAACATTGACGATTATGCCCATTGAGGCGAATAGTCAAATTCTGCCGATTCTGGCCGAAGCGGACCCGCCCCGACCGCCGATATCCCTACCGTGTCACTTCCAATGGTTGCCATCGGCAGCCGCATCTCATTTCACGGTCCAGCATCACTTTCATCGGCGGACGGATATTGCCGTGCAGACGCGATCCTCCCAGACGTTGCAGCGTCTCGACGCCTATTTCGTCGCCCAGAATTCCAGGCGGCGACTTCGCAGACTGCTGCTCGTGGTCGCGCTGATCGCCGGCGGTCTGTTTTGGATTCCTCAATTGTGTCCCGAATCGTCCGTCGACGAAGCGGCCATTCAAGTTTCCGATCCCTTCGCCGGCGTGCCGCTCAGCCGGAACTCCACGAATTTCGCCCCGGATAGGCACCGAAAATGATGCCGAACCAGGTTGGCAGGATGAGCAAACTCACATTGTCAGGCATGCGAACACTTACGATCACATCCATGCTGCTGGCCGGTCTTTTGATGGGCATCACGGGTTGTGCTGGACGGAATCTGGCCGTTCCGGCCTCCGCGAACGCGCGCCGGGCCGAATCGGTGGACACGGCCGCATTGGATCGAATTCACGAACAATACCAAGCGGGAAACCTCCAAGCGGCCTACGATGCGGTGCAAAAACAGCGACGCGACTTCCCCTATTCCTGGGAAGTCCGCATCACCGAAGCGTGCATCGCCGCCGACCTGGGCCGGACGGACGAAGCCATTCAGGCTTGGCGGGCGATTGCCGCCCTGCAGCCCAAATCGGCCAAGGTGCAACACGAAACCGGCATGCGTCTCGTCCAACTCGGAGCGGCACCCGCCGGAATTCCGGCGCTGAAACGCGCCGTCGAGAACGATCCGGAAAACATGAAATATCGCTTAGACCTCGCCGCCGCCCATGTGGCGTCGGGCAATCCGCACATCGCACAGGTGGTTTTGGTACAGGCGCATCAGGAATACCCGGACGAGACCGTAATGCCCGTGGCGATCGCGCGGCTGTTTGAGAACCAAAACAACTTCAGCCGCGCCGCTTATTATTACGGTGTGGCCCTAAAACAATCACCGGACAATCCGACGTTGCTGCGCCAGCGCGGCCGCATGTGGTTCCGGTTGGGCAAGTATGAGCTAGCGCGGGTCGATCTGGCGGCCTGCGAAGAGACTCTCATCGAGGGTAAACATTGGCCCGCGCTGCTCGAATACGGGCGTGCCTGTCTGAATACCGGCGATGCGAAGTCCGCGCGACGAATTGCCGCCGCGTTCAAGGAGCGTCCGGATACTCTAACGCCGCAAGGGCAGCAATTCGCCTTGGCCGCCGCATCGGCACCGGAAGTGAAATTGCCCAAATCGATCGTGCCCGCGCTGATGCCGCCGCTGATCGCGACGTCGGCCGTCTCAGAAAGATCTCCGGTCATCCCGCACGTGCCTTCGAACGCCTCACCAAAAGCACCACCGGCGATCCGACAGGCCTCGGCCGTTGTGGAGAGGCGGAGGCCGCCGCAGATTCACACCGCCGCCATGCCGGCACGGGAAACGCCTGCGGATACAAAAAACGTGGACACAATGACGGCTTGGCGGGCAACGAACGTTGCGGCTGAGCCACCGCAAGTAATCGACTCCACGGCCAAAGAAACCGCGCCACCCCCAAACGACTTCAACGGTTGGAAACCGACTCGGGGTTAGGGGGGCCCGCCAAGAACCAAACATCACTCCCACCTCGGGTGCCACTGGCGGCTTGCCCGCCAGTGCCGAGTCGAATTAGGGTTGCTCGCCTCCAGGCACGTTGCTCCACGTGCGAACCGGCCGGGTGAGCGTGGGTTTCACTTGAACGATTTGACGCTGTTCAGCGCGGCCTGCAACTGCTGCAGGGCCTGTTCGGCGTCGTCGGTGAAACCGAACGGAGTGTCGACCTTGAGTACGTGCGCCTCCAGCGGGTCATACTTGACGCAGAAAAACTGGCCGTCGTCGTAAAGCTTGAAATCCTTGCTCCGCACCCAATACTTGCCTCGCGCTTCGGCGTAAGCCCATTTTCGCGGCGAGGGTGTGCCCTCGGTCAGTCGCGACGCGAAGCTGTGCCCGTCGAGCGTCACACCCGCAGGAGGTTCGCCGCCGGTGAGTTCGGCAATCGTTGGCAGGAAATCGCTGAAGTCGACTAGATCGTCCGTCACCTGCTCCGGCGAAATCGTTCCCGGCCAACTGACGATTAACGGCACGTGCGTCCCGGCGTCAATGAGTTGGGTCTTGCCTCCTTGGACAAGCCGGTTGTTGTAAAGCGAATAGACCGGCCGGCGCACATATCCCTTGCGATCGACGTCGATGTCTTCATCGTTCGCCTTTCGCTTCACGTGCCGGATGATGGAGCGCATGGGTGTGCCGTTGTCGCCGGTGAATAAAATCACCGTGTTCTCCCGCAGCCCCAATTCATCCACGGCGGTGATGACTTTGCCGACGATGCGGTCCATTTCGGCCATCATTTCGGCAAATGAATCGTATCGTCCCCGCGGTCCATAGGGAACGGGTTGCTCGAGGTCGTCGGTGACATCGTGACACAGTGCCATCGGAAAATAGGCGAAGAACCGCTCGTTCTTGTTGCGGCGCATGAAGTCGATCAGCGCGTCACTGTAAACATCCGGCCCGTAGGCATCCGCCACGTCGTCGCGACGGCTGCCGTCCTGAAAAATTAGCGGTTGATAGTAGCGGGGCCCCTCGTGCCAACCGAACAGCGCATAGTGGTCAAATCCCATGCGATGCGGTTGGTCAAGGTCGCGGCTGAGCAGCGACAATTGCCATTTCCCGGCGACGGCGGTTTTATATCCGGCCGCTTTGGCGACCTGAGCAATGGTGTTGCGTTCCTCGTTTTGGGGGAACGACCCCCATTTCGGGTTGCCCAATCGCCGCGGATAGCGCCCGGTCAAGAGGGTCGTCCGCGTGGGGTGGCAGGAGGGCATGCTGTAACAATTGTCGAATCGGATGCCGCCGGCGGCGAGTTTGTCGATGTGGGGCGTCGGATACGAAGCACCACCGTAGCAGCCGATCGCGTCGCAGCCGACGTCGTCCGCCATGATCAACAGAACATTCGGACGCTCCGCCGCCCCGGCAGCGGTCGCGCAGATGCAAACCATGAAGAATGCCAGTGCGTGATAGCTCAACGTTCGCATGTCGAGGTTTTCCTCCGATTGAGAGCCGAGTGACGCCAATCCGATGACGTCGGTGGCTTATGCAACTATGAATCTAACACAACGGAGGGCGGATTTCCCGCAGTGAGACGAATTTCCGAGAATCCTCCGCTGGGAGGCAGATTTTTCTTAACCCATTCGCGGTTTTTGCGTCCGTCTTTCATAGAATACGAGAGGTTGTGGAAAATCGAGAGATGACAGTTCGCGATTCGCTGGATTCGCAGGGCGCTTGGGAGCGGACCCGTCAAGGTGAGCGACGGCATTGCAGATTACGTCTCGCGTGTGTATCGCTTCGCTTTGCGACTCACCGGCGATCCGCACCGCGCAGAGGATCTCACGCAGGAGACGTTTCTGCGGGCCTGGCGAAAACGAGGTTCGTTGCGCGATCCTCGCGCAACGCGCACGTGGCTGTTCCGAATCGCGGTGAATTTGTGGAAGGATCAGTCGAGCAAGGGCAAGCCCGACGCCGTCGCATTGGAAACGGAGATTGCCGCAGGCTGCGCAACTCCCGACCAACATCTTCAGGGTCAAGAGGAATTGCAACAGGCGATCAAGAAACTGAGTGGTTTGCCGCCGCGGCAAAGTCAGGTGCTGTATCTGGTCGCGGTTGAGCAGATGTCGCTGGCCGAAGCGGCGGACGTTTTGCAGATCAATAAGAACACGGCCAAAGTGCATTTGAGTTTGGCCCGCAAACAGATGCGGGAAACTTTTCAGGCGAAATCATGAAACCGATCGATTGCGAACAACTCGACGACTATCTGGCCGGCGACCTGCCGTGTGATTGGGTTGCAGTGTTTGAACAGCATGTCGGGCAATGCCCCGCGTGCAGCGCCGAGGTCACTCAATGGAAGAAGCTCGGGACTGATTTGCAGCAAGCGTCGCAGGCATTGGAAGCTCCCTCGGCCGCGCTAATGGAATCGATCCGCGAAAGCTGCGAACCGACCCGGGCACCGCCCCGTGAGCCGACTCGCGCCCGCCGGCTTGCGGCAGCGGTGGCGGTCTGTCTGACCGCCGGTCTGTGGCTCGCCGTAATACCCGGAGGACGGGAGTCATCCCGACCGCCGAAGGAAGACCATGTCGTAGCGGTCCCGAAAGGACCGATCACGCGCGTTGAGTTGCCGGACAATGTAATCGGCGTGCCGGTCGACATCGGCGATCCGGATGTGACCGTGGTATGGGTCTATCCGGTCTATGATCCCGCTGGCGAGTCGGACTAAGTTTTGTAACTGTTAGGTCTCAGTTCGGGCGTTACAACTAGGGAGACGACGATGCGCAATAGTCGCAATTATCGGATGTTTGTCATCGAGTTATTGGCGGTGGTGTTGTTGGCCGCTCACGGCGTTTCAACAACACTCGCGCAGAATGGGTCAAGCCCATTGAAACCGATGCCGGCTACGGAATAATCGAAGCGTCGATTCGGCAACGTCACCGAACGAGAAGTGAAGATTTTTCAACTCAAAAACATGCATGCTTCGCAGGCCGCCCATATGGTCAGCGAGATTTGGCGAGACGTCGATTTGCGAATCTCGTCGGATGAGCGATCGAATTCCGTGATCATCTCTGGCAACGAAAAGTTGTTGAATTCGGTGGAAGCGCTGCTGTTGAGACTCGACGACGCACCTCATGCATCGCCATCGCGTCCCGACTCTGACTCACACGATGTCTTGATTCGTGTCGTCTGGCTGGTGGACGAACGGCTGATCGAGGGAGAGACGACTGCGGTTCCACCGGACTTGGAGCCGACGGTCCAAAAGTTACGAGAGAAATTTGGCCTCGGCACGCTGGCCACGGCAGGTCAAATTGTCATCAACGAACGGGTTACTGACGAACAAGACTTTCGTGCCAGCGGAACCGCATCGGTACAGGGGAGTAGTGAGTTCCATGCCGGCGTACGCATTAAGGTCATTGCCACGAACAAGGCCGACCTCGAGGTCCTCGTCCAAACCGGACCGGTGAGAGTTATTGAAGTCGGAGGCTCGCACAGAGCGATCGAAGCGAGCGACGCGACGCGTAAATTCAAGAAGCCGATGTGCGAACTCGGTTCCAAACTCTCTGTAACGATCGGAAAGCCGGTCTTTTTCGGCATGGCTCCCGTAGAGTCCAAAACTTCTCTGTTCGTAATACAAGTCCTCGAAGCCCACGAGGTCACGGAGGACATACCGCACGACCCGAACAAGTGAATTCGTAGCATGACGATGCTAGAACCAGCAGGTTCCGTGATGCACAGCATGACCTACGCGGCGCTTATTGCTCCTCCACCACCTTACGGCGGAGGAGCATTTTGATTTCGCTCATGCCCAACAGCATCGCGGCGACGTAATAGACGACCATCGACACGACAAACGGAACCATGAGCCCCATCACCCGTGAAGGCACGCCGTTTTGCCCGCCGGTGACATGCATCGCCGCCAGGCAGGCAGCCGACATTACGGCGCTGGCCAGGACCGACTTACCAACCGTTCCCCACAGCCGTCGGCCGTCGACCTGCCCGGCGCGGGTTTGGATCAGCCAAGTCAACATGACCACCTGCATCGTTGCCGAAATCGTCGTTGCGTACGCCAACCCGTTGGCCCCCAGCGGCCAGATCAGCGTCAGGTTCAGCACCAAATTGACCACCACCGACAACAGTCCCACCCGTAGCGGCGTCGTGCGGTCATCCAGCGCGTAAAACGCGCGGTACAAAATCAACTGCCCGCAATAGGCCCAAACCCCGCAGCCGTAGGCGGCAATCATTCCCGCGGTTCGGGCGGTGTCTTCGGCATTAAACTCGCCGTATTCGAATAACGTCGTTGCCAACGGCCGCGCCAACAGCACTAATCCTGCACTCGCCGGAAACCCCACCGCTACGACCAACCGCAGGCCCAACGTCAAATCCTCGCGCAACAAATCAAAACGCTTCTGCGCTGCATGGCGGGCCAGCAGCGGATACAAGACTGTTCCCAGCGCGATGCCAAACACGCCCAGTGGAAATTGGTAGAGCCGCTGCGCGTAATACAGCGCGGCGGCCGCTCCCTCCTGAAGCGGGGGATTCTCCAAAAACCGCGCGAATCCCCACGCGATGATCCGGTCGGCGAGGGTGTTGAACAGCGACGTCGAAAGCCCGACCATCACCGGCAACGTGGCCCAAAAAATCTCGCGCACGTGCGGCAGCGTCGCACGCCAATCGGTGTCAAAGCGAAATCCATATCGCTTGAGCAGCGGCCATTGCATGGCCACTTGCACGGCGCCGGAAATCAGGACCGCCACGGAAATCGCATAGGCCTGCCGCAGCTCATCCGGCGCAAAGAGGGGCGCCACCCACCAGAGCGTGGCGATCCAGATCAAATTGAGTGCCACCGGTACCAGCGCTGGGATTGTGAAGTGCCCCAACACATGCAACACCGCGCTGATTTGTGCAGCCAGGCAGATCAGGATCAGGTACGGCAACATGAGCGCCGTGAGGCTCAGTAGCCGTTGGACGTCGGCCTCGCCGCCACCCCACTGCAAAATGGCCCAGATGCCGAGTTCCCCGGCGAGTACCAGTCCGGTCAGCGAGACGGTCAGCAGAGCAAAGACGGCGCTGACGAGTCTCCAGACGGAGTCGCGCGGCGAGTCGTGAAACTCCCGCGTGAGCACGGGCAGAAAGGCGGCGGAGAGCGCCCCCTCGCCGAACAGGCGGCGGGCGAGGTTGGGAATGCTGAAGGCGACGACAAAGTGGTCGGCGATGGGGGAAAGGCCGAATAGGGCCGCCATACCCATATCGCGAATCATGCCCAGGACGCGGCTAAGCAACGTACAGAGGCTGACGATCCGCAGCCCGGAGAACAGCCGCTGGCGATGGGGAACTGCACGTCGCTCGTTCCCGTCGGCGATTTTCAAATCCGCCGCGGTCTGGAGAGGATCTTGGACGGACATCGGCCGCTGGGAATCCCTCACATGCGGGCCGGAACCGGTTCGAGTCGTGCCCGGTTGATATTCAACTGGTGCAGGACGCTCAATACCGCCTCAATCGGCAGTCCCCATTCCAAAGCCCACACGATCACATCCAGGTTTTCGTAGCCGCGCAGGACGCGGTCGAGGATGCGATCCAGCAATAGGTCGTTTTCGACCAACAAGCGGGGGATGAGTCCGAAATCGTCGTCTCCGAACTCTTTCCAGTGCTGCCTGCCGGTCAAATGCTCCAGGCACTTGCCCCGACAGTAGTGCGGCCAGTAACGATCATACCACTGACCCAAGGCGACCGTTCCAACGTCCCAGCCTTGCTTTTCGCTCTCGATCCACTTGTGGCGTTCGGCTTCCCGAAGCCCTTCTTTGTACACGCTCAGTCGAACCACAGCCCACTCCTTTGCACTGTGGGTGCAAAGTCAGAAATAACAGCGAACGAGTGCGTCTGATTCTATCTCAACCGCAAATCTGCGGCAAGATAAGTTCTCAGATAAAACGGCCGAATATCACGCCCGGAAAAAAACAGTCTGAACCCGGCATCGCACGATTGTCAACGCAATTTGCATGCCTCTGAACTCCGGAAAACTTCAACAGTTCCCGCTGTGGCACGCAGAATCACGGGGCGTCAAAACGAAACGCTTGGACGTGCGCATCGAGACTGGTACGATGGAAATCGTCGCAAAACGATTGTCGGCATTCTCTCAAAGATTCTCCCTCCACAAAATTCGTTTGGAGTTGTCATGTCGCTTCGCCTATTACTGATCGGAATTCTCGCCCTCGCCGTCGGCTGCCGCGACTCCCAATCGTCGCCCGACGCCACACAGTCCCGGTCTGGAAAAACGCAATACAAGATCGCCGTGATTCCCAAGGGCACCTCGCACGAATTCTGGAAATCAGTGCACGCCGGTGCGCAAAACGCTGCCGATGAATTGGGCAACGTCGAAGTGCTCTGGAAAGGTCCGTTGTTGGAATCCGACACGAAAGGACAAATCGACGTCGTCCAGGACTTCATCGTCAAAGAGGTCGACGGAATCTGCTTAGCGCCGTTGGACTCGCAAGCGCTGATCGAACCGGTTGAAGTCGCCAACGAAGCCGGCATCCCGGTCGTGATTTTTGACAGCGGGCTGGACGACGAATCCAAAACCGTGACCTACGTGGCGACCGACAATTGGCACGGCGGCGAATTGGCTGCACAGACGCTCGCGGAGAGCCTCGGCGGCAAAGGCAACGTGATTCTCTTGCGGTACAAAACCGGCAGCGAAAGCACCGAACAACGCGAAGAGGGGTTTCTCGCCAAACTCAAGGAATCCTACCCCGACATCACGATTTTGTCGTCCGACCAATACGCCGGCGTGACGCCCGAAGAAGCCTTTTCCAATGCCACGCAAATCCTGCAAAAGTACGAAGGACAGGTCAACGGTATCTTCGCCGTCTGCGAACCGAACGGCGAAGGGGTCCGCAAGGCGATCGAACAACTGGGGCTGGTGGGCAAGGTCAAGTTCGTCGGCTTCGACCCCAACAAACCGCTGATCGAAGGTCTGTCGAACGACCAGGTGCACGGCATTGTCCTGCAAGACCCGGTCAAGATGGGTTACGAAGCGGTGATGTCGATGATGAAGCACCTCAAAGGAGAGGAGGTCGAAAAGCGGATCGTCACCGGTGAATACGTCGCCACGCCCGCCAACATGAATAGCGAGCAGATGCAGCGGCTCCTCAAACCGGAGCAATTTTAGTCCACTCCGCCGTTCGCCGTCGTGGCAAGCATCGCAATCGATTGTAAGATGCGAAAACGTAGGGTGCGTCGCGACGCACCTTTCACTGCGACACGAACGACCTTACCGCTGAAAGAAAACCTCACGCAACGGCGCAACGGTCGCGACGGAGTTATTTGATCAAACATGGCTCACGGTCAGTGCCGGTTGCCTAATGCGGATCAAACACGTTTTTTTAGATTAGATACTGGACAGTCTCACGAATCGATTGGACAAAGCAATCCTCGTTGCGGCCGTTGCGTCGCTGCGTGAGCTTTTTCGCGATTGTTGGAGATCAATCGTACTACGTCGAAAGATGCGTCGCGACGCACCCAAAAATCCCGTCAAACTTCACTCCTTGATCCAACCTCGCCCGCATCATCAGCGCCTCCCATCCGGCAGATGCAGGCACGAAGGCGCGGGCGGCAACTCCGTATTCCCCGCACTCTCCGCACGACGCCCGGCTGGCCGGTGTGAGTATGATCTATCAGGAACTGAATCTCGCCCCCGACCTGAGCGTGGAAGACAATATCATGCTCGGCCAGGAACGGCGGCGCCGCGGTCTGCTCGCGCGCCGCGCACAACGCCCGCTGGTCCGCGAGGCGCTCGAATTGTTGGGGCATGCGGATTTGCCGCCTGACGTGCCGGTCCGCAAACTCTCGATTGCTCTACAGCAACTTGTGGAAATCGCCCGGGCTTTGGTCACCGACGCCAAAGTGATCGTCTTCGACGAGCCAACCAGTTCGCTCACCCGTCACGACGTCGATCACTTGTTTCAGGTCATTCGCAAACTCAAGGCATCGGGCCTCGGTATCGTGTACATCAGCCACTTTCTGGAAGAGATTCGCGAAGTCTGCGACGACTTTGCCGTTCTCCGCGACGGACGGTCGGTCGGCAGCGGCGATCTTACCGATGCCACCGATGACGACATCGTGGCGATGATGGTCGGGCGCAGCGTCGATGATCTGTTCCCCGCCGTTCCGCACCAATCGGGCGATGTGCTTTTGTCACTGGAAAAACTGAGCGGCACGACGAGTCCCACCCAGGTCTCGCTCGAATTGCGGCGCGGCGAGATTCTGGGGATTGCCGGGCTGGTGGGAGCCGGGCGGACGGAGTTGTTGCGGTGCCTGTTTGGACTCGATGCGGTCACTTCCGGCAAAGTCCGACTTGCGGGGAAGACGCCGCCGCACTCACCCCAAGGGCGGATTCGCGCCGGGCTGGGGTTGGTTTCCGAGGACCGAAAGGCCGAAGGACTGGCTCAAAGCCGATCCATCGCCGACAACGCCACCTACAGCCGGCTGACGCCCTACAGTCGCTGGGGCTGGTTGAACCTGTCCCGCCGCCGAAAAGCAGTGGATCATTGGATGTCGGAACTGCACATCAAAGCCCGGTCGCAGGACCAAGCCGTGCAGGACCTCTCCGGCGGCAACCAACAAAAGGTCGCCATCGCCCGCGTGCTGCACCAGGACGCCGACGTGCTGCTGTTGGACGAGCCGACCCGCGGCATCGACGTCGGCACGAAGGCGGAGATTTATCGCCTGATGGGCGAAGCGGCCGCGGCGGGCAAAGCGGTGATTTTCGTCAGCTCCTACCTGACCGAACTGCTGGCGGTCTGCGAC
>CALFYU010000498.1 GCA_937952455.1 uncultured Planctomycetaceae bacterium | reverse complement strand
GGTGAGGCGTGAGACCTGACGTTTGCCGGTTGGCAACAACTCCGCCTCCCCATTGGCGTGTACCACAGCGATGCCATCACTGTCGAGCGTCACGAACGCGTGGCTTAGCTCCAAGTGGGCGCACAGTTTTTGGCCGGCGGCAAACGCGTCTTCAGTTGTCGTGACTTTGATGCCAGTGGCGCGAAATGTTTCCAGGCGATTGGGCGTGACGGCCGTTGCGCCTTGGTATAGCGAATAGTCCTCGCCGGGACGCGGGTCGACGATCACCGGCACGCCGACCTCCCGGGCGCGGGCGATGACCTGACCGACGATCTCCGGCGTGCAGACCCCTTTGCCGTAGTCGGAAATCAGCACGACTTGGTGCTCGTCAACCAACGGCAGCATCGTCCGCAAGAGTATTTGTGTCAGGCGGGCGTCGAGCGGCCGGCGCGTTTCGCGGTCGACGCGGAGCATCTGATGTGGATGACGGTGTTGTGCACGGCCGATAAAGCGTTCTTTGACCGTTGTGGGCCGGCTGTCGTCGGTGAGAACGACCTCGCAATTGACCTCCAGCGATTCCAACTTGTCGCGCAGTTCCTGCCCGTCGCGGTCGTTGCCAACCACTCCGGCGAGCGAGACCTTGGCCTCCAGACCGCGCAACAGATGCGCGACGTTGGCGGCGCCCCCCAAACGCGTTTCGCTGCGATCAGCCTGCAGCAAAATCACGGGCGCTTCCTGGCTGACCCGTTCGGCGTCGCCCCAAATATACCGGTCGAGAATCAGGTCCCCCAGCACCAACACCCGTGGGCGGCCGAGGTTTTGTAGAACCTGGATCAAATCGTGAGACATCGTCGTTCGCAATCCATTGCGCATTGACAGTGTGATATTTCCTTGTGCTTCCGATCAACATACCGCACGGGTTGCGCTCGTTATGCAGTCCTACCGCAGCAACGGCGGAATTTCGCAGCGATTCTTGTAGGCCCATTCTCAGTCGGCATGTCGGACGAAGGGCGGGAATGATCGCCGCCAAGGCGTTTTGAGTCAATGCCGATTCCCCCCGATCCGGTTTTGAGATAACCGCTCACCGCCCGGATTCTTTCGCAAGACCAGGCCCGGCCGCCGTTTTGATTCCCTGTAGGCAATTCGTTAATCTGGCGAAAGAAAATTCCAGGGGAAGCCACGCGGAACCGAGTTGGACGGAAGTGACATGTTATGACCGACGAAGTGGTTGTCGAAACCGGTGCAAGACTGCATTTCGGTCTGCTGGCACATTCGCCCGAAATCCCCCGCCGATTCGGCGGGGCGGGGGTCATGATTTCCGGAATCGGTTTTCGTTTGCGCGCAGCGGCTGCCTCTGCGGATGAAGTGATCGGCGAGATGGCGACCGCCGAGCGGGTTCGCCGATTTGTTGCCGACTATCGAGAATCGTCCGGGACAGTTCGCCAGCCGCCCCCTTGTCGCATTTCAATCGAGCAGGTCATTCCCCCGCACGCGGGATTTGGGTCCGGGACGCAGCTTGGGTTGGCAGTGGCGCGGACCTTGGCCCGGTTGGCGGGAGAAACGGACGTCCCGGCGGTTCAATTGGCCGCACGCGTGGGGCGCGGTTTGCGTTCGGGACTGGGCGTGCATGGCTTCGAACAGGGCGGGTTCCTGATCGACGGTGGAAAGTCCGCAGAAGACGCCGTCGCACCGCTGGTCGCCCGCACTGATTTTCCAACCGACTGGCGGTTCGTGTTAGTCACTCCCACCGACGACAGCGGGCTTTCCGGGGCAGCGGAACGGAAGGCATTTGCTGAATTGACCGGTATGCCGACGACCACGACGGACAGGCTGTGCCGCATCTTATTACTGCAAATGCTGCCCGCAATCATCGAAGTCGATTTTGAGACGTGCTGTGCGGCGATCTATGAGTTCGGGGGGATCGTCGGCGAGTATTTTTCCTCCGTGCAAGGGGGGATCTTCGCGTCACCGGCAATCCGCGAACTGGCCACGAAAATCCGCGCAGGGGGTTTCACTGGCGTCGGCCAAACGTCATGGGGGCCGACGTTGTTCGTGCTGTGCCGTAGCCAAGACCATGCGGACAGGTTGTGCCATGAGTTACGAGATAGCTCGACGGAGCAACGCATAAGAATTTGCTGTGTGGAGCCGAGGAATGTCGGCGCGGTTGCGCATTGACAGTACCGCAAATCGTCGTGTGCGAACGCGATATCCGAATTGACCGTTTCGGCGGGTCTCCCCTATAATCCGCCGCCAATTTTCGGCCCTCCCCTCACTCGCCGACCGCGCCGCGTCATCTCAAATGCGTTGCGATCGTGCGTCACTTCCTTCGCATACTTTCCATTGCGGCCGTGCCGAGCTTCGGCCGGTCCAGTCATCGGTTTCGCATCCATGAATCGTACATTCTCCCTTGTGATGGCGCTGCTCGCCGCCGCCGGGTGCAACAAGGTCGCCAAAGTCGACAATCCGGTCGCGCCCGAGCCTCCGCCGCGGATTTCCTTCGACGACGGCACGCCGCAGCGCGATCGAGAACCGTCGGGACAAATCGACGTCGGCGACGAAACCCGCCTGGCCAACGTGGCGGATGAAATTCCCACTTATGAGGAATGGACGGTGGCGCACAACGGTGTGAAGCGGGTCAAAACGACGCAAACGGCTTTGACGAGCGGAGAACTGGACAAAGATCTGGGCAGTGCCACCGGCACGATCGTGCTCGTTAATGGCGAACCGATTTTCGCCGAGGACGTGTTGCTGGAATTCGAGCAGCACATCGCCAACACGAAAGAGCGAATGAGTCCGGAGCAATTTGAAGAATCGCAGCCCGAAATCCGCGCAGCTCGGGCGGCATTCCTTCGCCAACGGCTGCCAATGCACATTCAAAGCAAGCTGCTCTCCTCGGCGTTGCTGCGGACTCTCGACGACGAGAAGAAAGAGTTATTGAAGGAAGGATTGGGAAAGGCGTTCGATGCCGAACTGGAAAAGAAAAAGAAAGAATTGGGCATCACCAGCCGCGGCGAACTGGAAGTCGCGCTCGCCAAAGAAGGCCTGACGATGGAACGGATGCGGCAAGCGTTCAATGAAAACCAAATGGCGCAGGTGTACGTGTCGCAGAATACGGGCACGCCGCCGAAATTCAGCCGCCGCGAATTGCTGGACTATTACCAGGAGCACCAAGAGGATTATGCCGTCGAAGGAAAGGTCAAGTGGCGTCAGATCAAAATCGATTTTGAGCGCCGTGGCGGCGAAGCGGTTGCCCGCAAGGACATCGCGCAGGTCGGACAGCAACTGATCAACGGCGCAAGTTTTGCCGAATTGGCCCAGGCCCACTCCGACGGACTGACGGCTCAAGACGGGGGCCTTTGGGACTGGACTGAAATGGGCAGCTTGGTAGACGAAGACTTGGAAGCGATTCTGTTTCAGCTTCCCCCGGGTACTGTCAGCGACGTGATCAAATCGGGAGACAGCTATCAGATCGTGCAGGTGGTCGAACGGATCGATCCCGGCTATCTGCCGTTTGAGGACGTACACGAGGAAATCAAGACGAAACTGAGAAATGATCGGTTCCAGCAAGAGGTGAAAAAGCTGGTCGACAAGCTTAAGGCCACAGCCGTGATCGAACCTAAGTATGACTTTGGGGATGCGCCGCTGTTAAATTAAGTCCGGTTTCAAAACTCGATTTTGCCTGTTCGCGAATCCACCCTACAAGGGATCGCGCGAGGCAAGCGAGGGTCTTGAAACCAATTGAAGACAAGCCGCACCGGCGGGTCGGATCGGCAGAATGTGCCGGTGTTAGTTTCCTCGCGGCTGCGTCTTGTGAAATCCGCAATAAACAAATCAAATTTCGCCCGACCGGCCTTGACCGGCACGCCGGGTATCCAGTATTTAGCCCGCACTTCTACACTCTCTCCACAATTCCACTCACTCGTTTGTTAGCGCAGATGCGCTCGGGCTGCGGCCCCGGCGGTGAATATTCGCCGTTGGATCCACTCCCTGCCCGGGGATCGGCGTCTGGCTACGGAACCATCTCATACGAGTGAATTCGCCGCGCGGCGCGCGGGGTTGCAACGACCTCGGGCTCAGACGGCGAGTTCACTCCCACATTCGGAAATTTCAGGTCATGGAAGCTGTTAGGACCTTTAAGGAGGAAGGTACGTTGGGTAAGGCACTAGGACTATTCGCCTGTGGTAGCCTAATCACCGCATCAATGTGGTGGGGGCATCAAGGTTTTGCCGCGGAGACAAGCCCGAAGCGTCCCGCATCGCAGCAGGACGGCAGTACCGCCGCCTCTCGCGAGCGGTCATCTCGAGCCTTGTTACGACTCGGCAAGGAACTGTACGCCAAGGGACAATACGAAACAGCAGTCAGGGCGTTTCGCGCTGCGACATATGCCCCGGGAAATCTCGCCAAAGAAGAACGCGCACAGCTCGAACAATATCTGGCGCGTGCCGAACGGAAACTGAAGACGCTGCCGCAAGGCATCACCGCCCGCGGCCAATCGCCCGAACCGGCCAATCCCTTTGCCGTCGCGGCGAAAGGACTCGGATCGGCCGATCGCAAAGCGGCGGTCAAAAAATGGCTGGCCAACGCCCGCGCCGAATTCGAACGCGGTAACATCGCCGCCGCCGAAAAGACCGCCCAGCAAGCCGCGAACATCAACGTTCAGTTCGGCCTGTTGGAAGATAGTCCCCAACGGTTGTTGGAGGACATCGCCGCTTATAAGCGCAAAGCTCAACAAGACGTTTTCGACGATCCCAACGCGGTGACCCGCGCTCAAAGCGGAAATGACTTCGAGATCCGCCATGCCGGCGGAATCGAATCCGCAACGCGGCGGTTCCCCACCGGCGTTCCCGGGGATATCGTGCAAGTCAGCGGCCGCGCGCCGGCGGACGCCGCTCACGATGAATGGCGGATGAAAGCCGATTCGCTGATGCAAAAGGCACGGCAAGCGGTCGAAGGCCAGCGCCTGCAAGAGGCCTACCGCCATGCCCTCAGCGCTCAACAACTGGAGCGCAAAGGGAAGGTGCAATACGCAGACGGTGAATTGTCGCCTACGGCCTTTATTGAAATGCTCAACGGCATGGAAGAACAAGCGCTGGCCGCGACCGGCAACGTCGACGCCAAGAAGTTGCAGGCCCAACGTCTGCTGCAAGAGGCGGAACAAGCCCTGGCTGCCGGCAATTTCAAAGAAGCCTATGCCAAGGTCGATGCGGCCGACAACTTAAATGCCGCCTTCGATCTGTTGGAAAAACGCCCCGGCTCGGTCCGACTGGCCATCGCCGAAGCGGAAACCGCCCAAGCCCCGACCTTTGCTCAAACCGGTCAGTACAAGCGGTCGACGAACAATCCGTTTCCCACGTCGAACGGCACACAAGCGGGCCGTTTCGAAACGACTCAAGAGCCGGAGTCGCCCCGCGCCGAGGCGATGAGCCTGATCAACCAAGCTCGCAAGGACTTGGCGGCCGGAGACTTGAAAGCGGCTCGCGAAAAGGCTCTCCAAGCCGAAAAGATGCCCGTCGCGTATGGATTGTTGGACGATCGTCCGCATCTCGTGCTGGCGGACATCGCCCGGCAAGAACGCGTCTCCAACATTGCTTCCAATGCAAAGGAAGACGTTTTCGAGAAGGAACCGAAGAATCCGTTTGCCGATTCCGAGGTCAACCCGTTCGCCCAACAGGCGGCCGCGGCTCCCAAACGCGATCTGAGCGCCGACAAGCGCCAAGCGCTCAAGCTGCTGCATCAGGCCCGGCTTGACCTGCGTGCCGAGGACGTTGAGAGCGCCGCCGAAAAAGCGAACATGGCGGCGCAACTGGGCGTCACATTCGGCGTGATGGATGACAGCCCCGAAAAGGTGCTGGCCGACATCGCCTACTTCAGCAAGTCGGGCCGTCAAGCACGGCGGTTTGCTGAAGAGGACGCGACCGTGCAAGCAGCCGGCGACGCCGACAAAGGCAACGTCGAAAACGCAAACGACATCAACGACATCTTCGCCGACGCCGAAGTCAATGAAGTCGAAGTCGCCGACGTCGCTCCGCAGGCGGAAACGGTTATGCCGCTTGATGAGCGCACCGTCGAGGATAAGCACGTGGCCACCCAATTGCTGAACGAGGCCCGCACGTACGCCAATCAAGGGCGTTACGAAGAAGCCCGCGCGAAAGCAATGGAAGCCCAAGAGCTGGACGTCGCCTACGACCCGTTTGACGACGATCCCCAGCAGGTTCTGAAATGGATTGCGAAAGCCGAATCGGCCACGACTCAACCGGCCGCGTCCAGCTTCGCTGAAGATTCACACGACAGCCGAACGTTCATGCAGTCGCAAAAATCGGGATTGGACCTGTTCAATGCCGGCGAACGCGAATTGCGGGACGGAAACCGGAGCAAGGCCTACCAATACTTCTTGCAGGCCCATCACACCGGTGATCGGCTCAGTCCGCGCCGCGCCCAACAACTGCAGGACTACCTGCAGGAATTGCGGCCGCGTCGCGACGACAACTTGCGTCAGGTCCAGCACCTCACCGAAGAGGGTGAACTGGCGGCTCCCATGCCGGGCGGCGAAGGTGGTCTGCTTTCCACCGTCGACGAAGAACGGAAGGTGGCCTACTCCAAGTTGCGCAACGACGTCATGAACGCGGATTTTCGGGCGGAACGCCTAAAAACCAGCGATCCTGACAAGGCGCTGCAACTTCTGGACGACACGTTGGCCCAAGTGGAAAACTCCGATTTGCCGCGTGAAATGCTGCAGCCGATGATTCGAATCGTCAATCGCCGCCGCGAACGCATCAAATCGTATCAGGTGCAGTACGCGCCCGTCATCGCCCAGGCCAACCACAACGACGAAGTCCGCGAACAGATCAAGACCGGCGTAGAAACTTCAATCCGCATTGAACAAGACTTCGCCGACAAGGTGGACGAGTACAATCAGTTGATGAGTGAGCAACGCTTCGCCGAAGCGGAAGTTGTCGCCAAGCAAGCCCAGGCACTCAATCCCGAGTCGGCCGAGTCCGCCGTGATGGTGCTCAAAGCACAGTTTGCACGACGCGACTTCCGCGATCGGGACATCCGCAATCAGAAGGAGGATGGATTCGTCGAAGCGATGCTCGACGTCGACGCAGCGTCCATTCCTTTCAATAAAGAGATCGAGTATCTGCCTGTGAAGGAGTGGGTCGAGTTGACCGAACGCCGCAAGAAGTTCGCCGGTGACAATCGCCGCCGGACGGAAGCGGAAGAGCGGATCGAACGCAATCTCGAACGTCCCGTCTCACTGCACTTCGACAATGAGCCTCTGGGTAACGTCCTCACGCACCTCGGCAACCTGGCCGACGTGAACTTGTGGATCGACGAAGAGGGTCTGGAAGACGAAGGCGTGACGACGAACTCCCTGGTGACGATCAACGTTGACGGCATCCAGCTCAAGAGTGCCTTGAACTTGCTGCTCGAACATCGCCACTTGGGCTACATGATCAAGAACGAAGTGCTGCAAATCACCAGCGACATTCGCCGCCAAGGTGAGGTCATGCCTGTCACTTACAGCGTGGCGGACCTGGTTGTGCCGGTTCCGAACTTCAGCACGCCGGCCACGATGGTCGGCCCCGGGGCCAGCACCAGCAATCCGGCGTTCAACACGGCCATGGACTACGCTGGTTCAGGTCAGTTGAGCGTCAGCGGCGGCCAGAAGTTCTACGACGTCCCGGCCGTGGGCGGTCAAACTCCGTTCGGCGGCATCCCCGGATTGCCGGGCAGCGGCCGTGACACGTCGATGGGCGGCGGTTCGGCTGCCGACTTCGATTCGCTGATCGACCTGATTACGACGACCGTGTCGCCCGACACGTGGGAAGACGTGGGTGGTCCGGGCACGATCAGTGAATTCGAAACGACGTTGAGCCTGGTGATTCGCCAGACGCAACAGGTTCACGAAGAGATTGCCGAACTGTTGGAACAGCTGCGGCGTCTGCAAGACCTGCAGGTGACGATCGAAGTGCGGTTCGTCGCGGTGTCGGACCGGTTCTTCGAACGGATCGGCATCGACTTCGACTTCGACGTGCAGGACAACGTCGGTGGACCTCGTCCCCCGATCGGCGGCTGGGGTGCCACGATTCCTCCTAACGCCGTCTATCCTGACTTGCAACTGCAAGGTGGAACAACCGGCACCGCGGGAACGACGGGTACCACCGGTACGACGGGCACCACGGGTACCACGGGTACCGGTGGTACCGCTGGCACGGCTGGCACGGCCGGCACGGCTGGGACCGCCGGTACGGCTGGGACCGCGGGTACGGCTGGGAACACGGGGTTCTTTAGCCCGCCGCCGCAACGTCAGTTGCCTGACTTGGATGACTATCCCAAATACGGATCGATCGTCGGCTACAGCAATGCCAACGGCGGGCAGTTCGCGCCCGACTTGGACGTGCCGTTCCGCCAAGGTTCGTTCGACATCGGTGTTCCGGACTTTGGTAACTTCCAGGCTGAAGCCGGTATCAACGTCGGTATGGCCATCCTGAGCGACATTGAGACGTTCTTCTTCATCAATGCCGCGACCGGCGACGAGCGGAGCAACATCATGTTTGCCCCGAAAGTCACCCTGTTTAACGGCCAACAAGCGACCGTGGTCAGCCAGGTCCAACGGCCGTTCGTGACGAGCTTGATTCCGGTAGTCGGTTTCTTCTCAGTCGGTTTCCAACCGGTGATCCAAACGATTGCCGACGGTGTGGTGATGACCGTGCAAGCGGTGATTTCCGCCGACCGGCGTTACGTGCGGCTGACCGTGATTCCTCAGTTCTCCAACGTGACGGACGTGTTCACGTTCTCCTTCGTCTCCGGCGGCGGCGGTATCGCGGGTAACCAAGGCGGTATCGGCGGCGGCGGCGGCACGGCGACGGCCGGTGGCGTGACCGGTATCGGCGGCGGCGTCGGCGGTGTCGGCGGCGTTGGTGGTGCTGGCGGCGGCGGCCTGGGTGGTGCCGGCGGCATCGGCGGTGCGGGTGGACTCGGCGGTGCAGGCGGCATCGGCGGAGCCGGCGGCGTCGGGGGTACGACCGGTACGACCGGAACGTCGGGTCAGGCCGGAACGGCCGGTCAAGCCGCGGGCGGTTCGATCACGGTGCAACAGCCGGTGGTCGAAATCGTCCAGGTCGTTACGACCGTAAGCGTCCCTGACGGTGGAACCGTGCTCCTGGGCGGCATTAAGCGGCTCCGGGAAGGACGGAATATGGCCGGGGTCCCGATCTTGAACAAGATTCCGTATATCAGTCGCTTGTTCAAGAACAGCGGTGTCGGTCGTGAAACCGAAAGCCTGATGCTGATGGTCACACCGCGGATCATCATTCAGGAAGAAGAGGAAGAGTTGCTCGGCGTGCCGCTCTAATCGACGGTGCTTTCCGGTAACTAGGTAGAAAAGTGACACCGCCGGTGATCGTTCCCGATCACCGGCGGTTTTATTGTGCGCGGGCATTTTTTTTACGCAGTCGTTCTCGGTACAGGGGAGCCGGCCGCTCCTTGGCGAATCGCTGGCATCCGCTATGATGGATATGGTGGCTTCAAGTCAGATCGATAGGAACGGTTTTTATGGCGAACTATCACACGGTTGCCCGCGTCGGCGAGATTCCCGCAGGGGAAGGGCGGTCGTTTCCGGTAGGAGGACGGATGGTGGCCGTGTTCTTTACAGACGGCCAATACACGGCCATCGACGACGTCTGCGCGCACATGGGCGCGTCGCTGGCGGGCGGCAACATCGAAAATGGCGCCGTCTATTGCCCTTGGCACGCCTGGCGATTCTGTGTCAAAGAGGGCACGTGGTTGGACAATCCCAAATCCGCCATCGGCCAGCAATGCTTCGACGTGCGGGTTGTTGGCGAAGAGATTCAGGTGGAGGTGCCAGAGGAATAGGTCGCCCTACGGGCGTTTTGTTCCTCACGTCGTTGATCGTCGCACCGCATTTTCGGCTAAGTTGAATGCAACGTTTCCGAGAGCTTGATGTGCTTTAGCGTTCTGCGCCGCATCGCGGCAGCGACCAGACACAACGCGCCGATGACGGCCAATACGAGGCCCCGCGGTTCGGGCACGATGGCGATATTAGGTTCGACAGTCACCGTACCGCCGACAATTTGTGCTCCGACACTGTTTCCTTGCAGGGCTAAAATGGGATTTCCCACCGGGGAGCCGGTCACGGCAATCGTGCTGCTGCCCGGAGTAAGCGCCAGAAAATCGAAACTCAAAATGGAGACGGGCGGTTGTCCCGACGGGATCGTGAACGTGAGCGGGTCAAACAACCCGGCGGCGCCGCTGCTAGAAGCGAAACTCGCTGCAGGCAGTGATGGCACAGAAGCTAAAGACGCCCCGGCGGCGGATGCCTGGGGAAAAGGAACGCCGAAGACATCGAGTGTAATTCCCGGGTGAGTTCCCGCCAGCGTTCCACCGAGAAAGCCCGTGGGACCAGTTCCCAGAACCGCGCCTGCATCGTTGAAAGACAATTGCAAAATCACGGTGTCGAACACAGTGGGCGTCGGCGGTTGACCGTCATCGGAGATGACCACGTCCACCGTGAAGGCGCTCCCCGCGACGAACGTTGCGGAGTTTTGAATCCCGGCCGTAGTTGGGTCCAAGTCCAGCGAAACGATCGCGCCGCCGTAACCCAACTCCGGACACGCGAATACGGCCAAAACTGTTGTGAGTAAGAAGTAACGCATGGTTTCAAGCTTTCACAATTATGACTATGCAGAGCATCTAGATGTTAAGTCCGGAAACTTCCATTTGACTTGTTGACCTCGTGAGAGGCAAACAATTCAACAGAAAATCCCGCCTAATCCGGAAAAATTTCGTCAGGCAAAGAGCTTCCCATATTTCCGTAAACTGACCAAAAGTCGAGAATATTCACCTGTCCGTCGCCGTTTGGATCGGCATCCGGATTGTAGCGACCGAAGTTCGCAAGAAGTTTCAATACGTCACGGCTCCCCACACTCCGGTCGCCGTCAATGTCCCCTTCCAGGCGATGGAAGGCATAGTTGAACACGCCGTCGTCGAATCCGTCGGAATCCAGAAGAGCTGCTCCGACCAGATTCGGATTCAAGATTTCTACCGATTGAAGACGCAGTGCGTAGTTGTCGTTGCTGAGCAACGTCGCGTCGCTACCGCCGAATCCATCAACCGTCAAGTCGATCGTGACAGTACGGGAAGCGGCGTCCCAACGGTATCGGTCGGCCGCCAAATCTACTTCGGTACCCGGCGCATTGGTAACGCCGAAGATTTCAATGACGTCGACGATCTCGCCGCTCTCGATGAGCGATTGAATATTGGTGTCATCACTAAACTCCACGGAGATCTCACGCACATTCGAGCGGTTCTCGCCACCGCCATTAACCGTCACGCCCACGATCGACAAGTCGTTCACCGCGGCGACGTTGACATCAATCGTCACCGGCCCGCTGGTGATCGGCGGATCCCCACCGTCACCGGTATCCGTCACGTCGTACACAAACGAAGCCGGACCATTGTAATCCGCCGCCGGCGTGAACCGCGCCGTGTAGCCGTCTGGTAGCAGTTCCACGCTACCGTTGACCGCGCCGGAGACGCTGAACACCAGATCGTCATCGGCCGTCTCGATGTCTTCCACCAACGTCCGCAGGTCGATTTCCACCGACGTGTCTTCGTCAGTTGAGAGAGACGTTGCAGTTGCCACCGGATCGTCATTCACGGCCGCGACATTCACATCGATCGTCATTGGCTCGCTCGTGATCGGCGGATCCTCGCCGTCGCCCGTATCCGTCACGTCATACACAAACGAAGCCGGACCATTGTAATCCGCCGCCGGCGTGAACCGTGCCGTGTAGCCGTCGGGCAGCAGTTCCACGCTACCGTTTACCGCACCGGAGACGCTGAAGACGAGGTCGTCATCGGCCGTTTCAACGTCTTCCACCAGCGAATGCAGGTCAATTTCCACGGCGGTGTCTTCGTCGGTCGCCAGCACGGTTGAATTGGCCACGGGATCATCATTCACCGCGGCGACATTGACATCAATCGTCACCGGCCCGCTGGTGATCGGCGGATCCCCGCCGTCGCCGGTGTCGGTCA
>CALFYU010000497.1 GCA_937952455.1 uncultured Planctomycetaceae bacterium | reverse complement strand
AATCAACACGTCTTACACGCAAAAAATGTGCCTAAACCTAAGGCCTCGCCCTCCCGGTTCGCCGATGGGTCTTATCGCGTGCAGATTCGTGCTACGGCACGCTGATCTCGGAGTCGGAATTTCGACGCGCACTTCCCGATTTTGAGAAATGAAACCGGAGCAAGGCCGGTCGCTTGAATCGCCCCATCAGTTGTGGCATAGTTCACGCTTTCCTGAATTCCCCGAAAGCGTTATGCGCCGGGGATTTCAGTTCTCGCGGGCGATGTGGAAGCCCGCAGCGGCGTTGAGCATTTTGCTTTGGCCATGTCCGGACGCTTCGACTCATGCGAGGTCGATCCGATCCGTCTCCGTTGGGGAGCTGATTTGTGACGTTCGCGTTGTTTGGAATCGACAGTATCGGCGATCTTTTCTCCGATACCTGGTGGAAATGGGCGATTGTGGCGCTGATCCATGCGGTGATCATCGTCAACTTCTTCGCCGTTGCCCCGCTCTTCTACATTTGGCTGGAGCGCAAGGTCTCCGGACGGATTCAGGACCGTCTGGGCCCCACGCGCGTCGGCGGCAAGTTCGGCTGGCTGCAGACGTTGGCCGACGGGATCAAGTTGATCCAAAAGGAAGACCTCTGCCCCCAGGCGGCCGACGGCATGCTGTTTCGCATCGCTCCCTATATCGTCTTCGTCGCCTCGTTCGCCGCATTCATCGCCCTGCCCTTCAGCAACGGCTGGATCGCTCAGAATCTCGACATTGGCGTGTTTTTCGTGCTGGCGGTGATGTCCTTGGAAGTCATCGGCATCATTCTCGCGGGGTATGCCAGCGGGTCGAAATGGGCCTTGTTCGGCGGCATGCGGGAAGCGGCCCAGATGGTCAGCTACGAAATCCCGATGGCGATCTGTGCCTTGATTCCGATCGTGGCAGCCGGGTCGCTGAACCTGGTGGAAATCGGCCAGATGCAATCCGGCTGGTTCTTTTGGGACTGGCTGATCTTTCGCAATCCGTTTACCTTCCTGGGGTTCTTCGTCTATTTCACCGTCGCGACCGCCAGCGTCAAACGCGCTCCGTTTGACTTGGCCGAAGCGGAAAGCGAATTGGTCGCCGGGTTTCACACCGAATACAGCGGCATCCGCTGGTCCTACTTCTTCATGGCCGAATACGCCGGCATGTTCGCCGTCAGCGGCATTGCCGTGCTGTTGTTTCTCGGCGGCTGGTACACCGGCATTGCTCCGCTGGACCGGGCCTTGGTCTCGCTGCAATCGGTCGGCCCGTGGGGGCTGTCCAGCTACATCGTGAATCTATTCTTTATGGTGGTCTTCATTACTAAGGGAAGCCTGTTGGTATTCCTGCAGATCTGGGTTCTTTGGACGTTCCCCCGACTGCGGATCGACCAGGTGATGATGACCTGTTTGAAATACTTGTTGCCGATCAGCTGCGCACTGTTTTTGGGTGCCACCTTGTGGCCGCTGGCCGTTTATCAAATCAAGGGGGGCAACGCCGGCGAGGGGCGGACGCAGTTCATGGGCAAACCGCTGGCCGATAAGGTGAACCGCGCCGAGGTCACCGCAGTGCAATCCCGCGCCGACAAGCAGCTGCTGGCAGCGGACGAAGGGGGACGGTAAATGGTCCAGGAATTTCTGTTCTGGGTATTCGGCATTGCCGTCTGCGGCGGCGCTTTGGGCGTCGTCCTCAGTCAAAACGTCGTGCGTATGGCCTTTTGGCTGATTATTTCACTCGGTTCAACGTCGGGTCTGTTCTTCCTGTTGCAGGCGGACTTCGTGGCGGCGGTGCAGCTATTGGTCTATGTGGGCGGAACGCTGGTGCTGCTGATTTTCGGCGTCATGCTCACCGCCAGCGGACCGTATGTCACCATGAAAACCTCGCCGACCGAATGGGTGGCGGCTGCCGTCGTCAGTTCGGCGCTGTTGGGCTTGATTACGGTTTCGGCCTACGGAGTGGATTGGCAGGCGGTCGACGGCGTCGTCAGCGGGCACGCCAGGGAAAACCAACCGGAAGGCTACACAACTGCGCAACAGGGGCGCACGATTCGGCCGCTCGGTTTTGCGCTGTTGGGCATGCGGCCCGATCAGGATTTGAATCAATCGGAGCAGCCCAGCGGGGTGGGCTATCTATTGCCGTTCGAAATTGTTTCGGTGCATCTGTTGGTGGTGCTCGTGGGAGCGGCCTACTTGGCGCGGGCCAAACGCCGCGTCGACCCGACCGCTGCAAACCCAGCAAGCTAACAATTTCAGGCGCCGTATGGGATGCGGATGGAAGTGGTGTTATGGGAAGCGAATTGAATTTTTGCATCATGATCAGCGCCGTGCTGTTTGTGGCGGGCGTCGTGTGCATGGCAACCAAGCGCAACGCCATCGGCGTATTGATGGGGGTCGAATTGGTGCTCAACGCGGCCAACTTGAACTTCGTGGCATTTGCCAATTACACGTCGCTCGGTCTGGACGGACAGGTAATTGCCCTGTTCGTGATCGTGTTGGCGGCCGCCGAAGCGGCGGTGGCGTTGGCGATCGCGTTGAACTTTTACAATAACCATTTGACGATCGACGTGGATCGCGCAGACGACCTGCGCGGTTGATCCAACGGTTTGACCGCGCGGTGTCGAAGCGAATCACGGATAATTTGCCGCCGGAAACTGGGCATCGATAGTAGACCGAGAGTGGTATGGATCCGGAAATCTATGAACAAACGGGCGAAACGCTCAAGTGGCTGCTGACGATCGCGTGGCTGCTGCCGTTGGGTGGATTTGCCGTAGAAATTTTCGCCGGGTATTGGAGTACGCGGCTGAAAAAAACCGCGGCGTATCTCGCCGTGGGCTGCATTGGCACCGGGTTCGTCTGCAGCGTCATCGCCGCTGTGACTTGGCTAGACGCCACCGGCTGGCATCCACTTGAGTCCCACGCCGCCCCACATGGCGCAGTGGCGCACGAAAAAGCGGAAGGCCACGTCGCCGACGCCGGACATGCCAAGGACGCGCACGGACATGAAGAAGAGGGCTCAGGCGAAGCGCACGGCGAGCCGGCACACGCCGCTGAAGGCGAAGAAGCGCATGCATTCGACGGCCCGACCGCTCTGGCGGGAACGTATTACGAAATCGCCCACTTCGGCAATCTGAAGCTTGAGATCAACTACTACATCGACAGCCTGACGCTGTTGATGTTCACGATGGTCACGCTGATCGCCACCTGCATCCACGTGTTCGCCATCGGCTACATGAGCGATGAATTGACTGAGGATTACGAAGACCACTTCGTGCACGTCGGTCATGGGCACCTGCACCGCCCCGGACGGTTCTACCGTTTTTTCGCCTTCATGTCGCTGTTTTGCTTTTCCATGCTGGGGCTGGTGATCGCCGGCAACGTGTTCATGGTGTTTGTGTTCTGGGAACTGGTCGGGATCTGCAGTTACCTGCTGATCGGCTTTTACACCGAACGCAAGTCCGCCTCGACCGCCGCCAACAAGGCGTTCATCGTCAACCGCGTGGGGGACTTCGGCTTCTTGATCGGCTTGATGATTCTCTGGACGTCGTTCGGCACGTTCACCTTCAATCAACCGGGCGAATCGCTCGCTGCTGCGGAACCGGGATTGTTCCAGATGCTGCGTGACGATGCTGGTCATATGCAGACCGAAGTCGCTCCCGACGGCAGCAAATTGGTCGTGCTGACCGGAGCCGAAGGACACACCTCAACGATACCCTACTATCTGCTGGTGGCGGCCGGAATCGGCATCTTTTGCGGCTGCGTGGGCAAAAGCGCCCAGTTCCCGCTGCAAACGTGGTTGCCCGACGCGATGGAAGGTCCAACCCCCGTCTCTGCATTGGTGCACTCGGCGACGATGGTGGCGGCCGGGGTTTATCTGGTGGGGCGGTTTTACCCGATGTTCACCCCCGAAGTGTTGCTGACAATCGCCTACATCGGCGGGATCACGCTGTTTCTGGCGGCGACGATCGCCATTGTGGCCACCGACATCAAACGCGTACTTGCTTATTCCACGATTAGCCAGTTGGGCTACATGATGCTCGGCCTGGGCGTCGGCGGTTGGGCGGCCGGATTGTTGCACTTGATTACGCACGCCTTTTTCAAGTCGTTGATGTTCCTTGCCTCGGGGAGCGTGATTCACGGCTGCCATCACGAGCAGGAGATGCCCAAAATGGGCGGCCTGCGTAAGAAGATGCCGATCACCGCCTACACGATGCTGGTCGGTGTGATCGCGATCACCGGTCTGGCAATTCCCGGTGTGTTGGCCTTTTCGGGGTATCACTCCAAGGATGCCATCCTGGCCACCTCGTTGGCGTATGCCCGATTGAACAGCTCGCATCCCTTGCTGTTTTTTCTTTTTTTTGTAGGTGCCGGCATTACGGCGTTTTAGATGTTCCGTCTCGGGTTTTATACGTTCGCCGTGGGACCGCGCGACCGGCACGC
>CALFYU010000496.1 GCA_937952455.1 uncultured Planctomycetaceae bacterium | reverse complement strand
CCAGTATCAGCCAAAGCGCCCCTAGAAAGGCCGAAAGCCCCAACGAGTTGCGGAACGCCGTCTTAATCGCCAAGCCCCATCACTTTTCACGTTGATCATCCGAACGCCCCCTGCGGGCACGGCCGTTACTCGTCATTCGCAACAAATGAAACAATGCCGCAACCAGCCCAACAGCTGCCCCACACGAAAGGAGCCAGGGACTGGTATTCCATTTTGTGTCGAGCCACCAACCACCCAGCGCCGGCAACACCATCTCCAGGCACACCGTCGTCACCCGTGAGGCCCATTCGAAACCGATGGACACGGGCGAACGTTTGTATTGGTCGTCGGGCGGCACAAACTCGCCTTAAACTGCGAAGCTTGTCGGAAAAACCGCACCCACGAACTCAGTGTCGTAACAACAAAGTGTCCGCGCCGCACAGTTTCCGAAACACGCGCAGACACCACGCCGTAGGATGCCCACGCAGCATGTTTGCTGAACGAACCGGAGCAACCCCGGCGTTCAAGAGGGGTCAGTCTAGCCAGCCTCTAAACCCATGTCAAAGTCCCCGCTTACGATGTTTTTGATTTTCTCAAACTTGGGCGATGCCGGTCGAATCCGATTCTCAATTCTGGGACGCGTCACAAAAAAACGGCGGTGCATTCGCCACTCCATTGCCGACATTGCAGATCGAGAAAGTGCAAGTTGCGAACGAATCGTCCCAACTGATGGACTGAGTTCGCCAGCGTTCAAGTCTTGTCGGCATTGAGCGTGGCGGCGCGCTGTGGGATGGATCCACACGACTCAGCCCGGGGTCCGGCCAGAGCAACCCCCCCCCGACCAAAACGCGGCGTCACGTTGGTATCCCGACAAGGATTTGCATATCGGGAACTTTCCCCTTCTTGTCATGGTCAAAAAATACCTGGACAAGACTTGCTGATGACTCAACGCGATTGTTGACACAGATGCCGTCATGTAATCGGGTGATTTACCCCCGAGAACGGATAGCTGGCCATCGAAAGTGCCACTTGAGGAAAGTTGTAAGCCTATTCAAAAAAAGGACATAAGTCATTTCTAAGTACAAACCCCAGGCCGCTGGGCGCGTTGCAGGCATTGAATGACGGCGGGCGGATTGTTAGAAGTGAGAATTAGGCATGTCCGACCGATTATGGCAGTGAACACTTCCGGGAATGGCGGCGATCCTCGTCATTGCCAACGTTCTCCGAGTGCATCACGTTTGTTGTCGAGATCAATTCAGAGTTCTGCAATTCGCAGTCGAGTCTCGCGATGGGGTTTCGCCCCACGCATTTCAAGTCATAGGAATTTCGGATTCGAGTCGGCCGAGTGTGGCGGTGCGCCCGCCGTATACATCGAGAATTTTGTCGTTATTCAGCGCGCGGATGCTGGGGTTTCCGCGACAAGAGCGAGGTCATGGATGGCTGCGACGATTCCTCGGAGTAATCGGCCGCTCCCGGGGAATTAAACGAGTCGGAGTGAAACCATGACCGTGGAAGAGTTGAAGTCGCAAACCCGCAAAGACCTGGCCGGAATGGCAAGAAACCGCGGTGTCGCCGGTTGGCACGCCATGCGGAAGGACGAATTGGTCAAGGCGCTTAGCCGCTTAGCCCGCCGTGACCGCCGCAAAAACAGCCGTAACAATCGCCCATCTTCTTCATCCGCCCAAGCTGACCAAGCGACGACCGCCAACGGAAAGTCGAGCAACGGACAGATGATGGGCACGAACGGGCACAGCGGTGCTCGCAAAAGTGGCTCCAACGGCCACGCGCGCAACGGCAGCGAACGCTCGGCCGCTTCCGGAGCGATGAAGAATCTGGCAGCGAAGAATAGCGCCGACAGCAATTTGACCGACCAGTTGTTCGTGGTCGCACATGACGCTTATTGGCTGCACGCCCTGTGGGAACTGCGTCCGTCGACCATCCAGCGGGCCGAGGCCGGTTTGGGGCCGGAATGGCATACGGCCCGGCCGGTGATTCGCGTATTGGACGTTTCCGCCGATGAAAACCGACGCAGCGTGGAAACGGCGGTCAAGGACGTCCCGATTCACGGCGGGATCAATCACTGGTACATCGAAGTCGGCAATCCGCCGGGCGTGTATCAGTTGCAGATCGGCTATTTGACCGCCAGCGGGCGATTCTTTGGTCTGGCGCGTTCGAATGTCGTGAAGACTCCGGCCCCGGGCGCTTGTGGAATTTTGGACGAGAATTGGGGACAGACCGCACAACGCTATGAAAACGGCCGCTCCAAAGCCGGCGGACGCAACGGATCGCACAGTGAGCTGCATGAAATCTTCGACCAGCATCTCCGCCGTCCGATGAGCAGCCATCCGCTCACCGACTTTCTGCCGGGCGGGGTGCGCAACGGCGACGACGACGAAGTCGAGTTGGAGCTGGACGTCGAACTGGTCGTTTACGGCACGGCAACCCCCACGTCCAAACTGACGATCTCCGAAGAGGCGGTCGATCTGTGTGAAGATGGTTCGTTTACGATTCGCTTGAGCTTGCCCGAAGGGCGGCAGGTCGTGCCGGCTACGGTTACCTCCGCCAGCGGCGTCAAGCAACAGACCGTGGTGCTGGCTGTCGAGCGGAATACGAAGCAGTTGGAAACGCGACATTTCGACGGGACCGAGACCTGAGCAACAACTGAGTATCGGTCTGGAAATCGACCGTCGCGGATCGTCTAAAAACGGGGCCCGCGCGCGCTTTGTTCTTGAGAACCCGCGCTGTCGATGCTACCATTACTAGTGTTGAATCCCGCGGGTTCAATGCACCTCTGCCATGCACGATACGGGCCCTTATTTGTTGACCCTATGACATATCCGCAGGGGACCAGTTCTGGTCGGCAGCGTGTATATCCGCTCCCCCTGACCTAGTCAGGAATGCGGCTCACACAACCCGGTCGTCGGTTCCCACGTCGTATTGCGGGTTCACACAAATCAGCCCGACCGGCATTCGGTGGAGGTTTATTTTTTTGTGAAGGGACTCTTCGACGACCAGGAGCGTCAGCACCGGGAATCGGCTCGTCCGCTCGCCGCCCGCATGCGTCCCAAGTCGCTCGATGAATTCGTCGGGCAAGCCCACTTTCTCGGCCCGGGCAAACTCTTGCGGCGCATGCTGCAAGCCGACCGCATCAGTTCGGTCATCTTCTACGGACCGCCCGGTTCCGGTAAGACGTCGCTGGCGCAACTCATCGCCGCCAATACGCGGTCGCATTTCGCACAGCTCAACGCTGCCGCCTCCGGCGTCAAAGAACTGCGTGCGGCGCTGGAGGAGGCCCGCAAACGGCTGGAAAGCTCGGGCGAGCGGACCGTGCTCTTCGTCGACGAATTGCACCGCTTCAACAAATCACAGCAAGACGTGTTGCTGCCCGACGTGGAAGAGGGAATCGTGAGCCTCGTGGGGGCCACGACACAGAACCCGTTTTTCTCACTCGTCGCGCCGCTGGTCAGCCGCAGCCAAATCTTTGAATTCAAGGCGGTGCCGGCGGCGGAAATTCGCGCGGTGTTAGAGCGGGCGCTGGGCGATCGCGAGCGCGGGTTGGGCGAACATGGGATCCAAGCCGATGACGACGCGCTCGAGTTCCTTGCCGACATCTGCGACGGCGACGTGCGGCGGGCACTGACCGCTTTGGAAATCGCCGTGCTGTCGATCGCCGAGAGTGGGCAAAGGTTGGACTTGGCCGTAGCGCAGGAGTCGATTCAGAAAAAGGCAATCCAATACGACGCCGACGGCGACGAGCATTATGACGCGGCCAGCGCTTTGATTAAGAGCATGCGGGGCAGTGATCCCGATGCAGCGATCTATTGGCTGGCGCGGATGCTCGAAGCGGGAGAAGACCCCCGGTTTTTGGCGCGGCGGATTGTGATTGCGGCTGCGGAAGATGTCGGCAACGCCGATCCCCAGGCGCTGATTCTGGCGAATGCAGCCGCCCAGGCGACCGAATTCATCGGCCTCCCCGAATGCCGCATCCCGCTGGCCCAAGCCGTGACGTATATCGCCACCGCCCCCAAGTCGAACGCCTCCTACGCCGCCATCAACGCCGCGATGGAAGACGTCCGCACGCAGCGGATTCTCCCCGTGCCCAAACATCTCAAGGACGCGCACTACGGCGGCGCGAAACAATTGGGGCACGGCGAGGGTTATCAATACGCCCACAACTCCGAAACCGGCTGGGTGGACCAGGATTACCTGGGGGTGGAGCGGACGTATTACGAACCGGTCGACCGCGGGTTTGAAGCGGAGATTCGGCGGCGGTTGGCGGAGATTGACAAGCGGCGCGGAGATGCGAAGGAGTAGGTCCGGCTGTGCCCGACGATGGTGGCGGCGGTTTGACTGGGCACGAATGGCGGCCGGTGGAACCGGTCCTACGGGAAATGGGCTCCCCTCCTTGGCCTTAAACAATGGTTCTCGGCCTCAACTTATTCAAAGGGAGAATCAGTGTGAGTGAACGCAATGCCAGCGAATACAGAGACGGTCACCGGTCGATCGAGATAATATCACCGATGAAGAATGCGATGGGGAAACCAGTGCGATAGCCCATGACTGGCGGACACCAGCTTGGGGTTGTTATGCAGCGAGTTCTGCTGCGTGAAGTTGTTCGAACTGGTTGGGGGTTTGGTAATTCAGAGTCTGATGGATGCGGACCGAATTGTAAAAGGTTTCAATGTACTTGAACACGCTGCGGCGCGCGT
>CALFYU010000495.1 GCA_937952455.1 uncultured Planctomycetaceae bacterium | reverse complement strand
ACAACCGTCCGACACACACGAGTTCGCCCACGAGTTGGCAGCGGAGATGCTCGCGGCTGCGGAGGATTTGCAATTCGAGCGGGCAGCCGAATTGCGGGACCGCATCGTGCAATTGAAACAGCAATTGGGACAGCCATTGACGGCTGACGAGAAGTTGGCGGAAAATCAAGTTAGGCCGCAAGTGAAGAAAGGCCGGGGCCGCCGTCGCGGCGGCGGACGCCGCGTCCCAAAGCCGAGGGCACGGGATTAAACGAACCTAATGAGACGTGTCAAATGCTGAGCGCCGGAGCAGTCGACCGTTGGGCAGAAGATTGGGCGGATACGCTCAATCCGATCCTGGTCAAGGAGACACGTCAGGCATTTAAGGCGCGGATGGTGACCCTGTCATTCCTGGCTGCGCTGCTGTTGGCCTGGTGTGTGGCGTTTTCAGCGGTCTGGGAGCCGTCCCATCCGGACGCGATTCTGGGGCCGCCGCTGTTGGCCCGTTTGCTGATCGTGTTGTCGCTGGCGCTCTTTTACGTGGTGCCCTACGTCAGTTTTCGGAGCATGGCCGCTGAACGCGACACGCACACATTTGAGATGCTGCACACCAGCGCGCTGAGCGACCAGCAGATCTTCTGGGGAAAACTCTCGTCGGCGCTGATTTTGATCGGGCTGTTCGAGGCGGCCTTTGCCCCGTTTATCTCTATGACGTATATGCTGCGCGGTTTGAGCGTGATCGACATCGTCGCGGCACTGGTGCTTATCTCGGCGATGGCGATCACGCTCTCGCTGTTCGGGCTGATGCTCGGTGCCGCGACGAGTCAGCTACACTGGCAGGTATTCAATATGTTCCTGTTACTGGGTGGCGCAACGATTGCTGCCTCTATACTCGCCGAAGCCACGTGGTCAACCAGGGGATTCAACAACCCATTGGGGATGATCTGCTTCCTGATTTTCTTTACGGGGTTGCCCAGCCTGTTTTTTGCGGCGGTGACGCTGAGCAATTTGCGGCCGCCGACGATGGGGTTGGTGCGGACTTACGTCGGCTATGAGGATTTGGCCCCGATTGCGGCGGCGGCGGGGGAATTGGAATCCGTCATTGAGGAAAATGTTCCCGTGGAATATCGTTCGCCGGTTATTCTTGTGAAAAAGGCTTTCGTTTCGCGAACCGCTGCTAAAAATGTGCTGCAGGCGGCTGTGCAATTGGAACGGTTGCTGAATCCCCGCCGGCGTTTTTTCGGCCATTTGGGGCGATATCGCTACCTGACGGTCAAAGGGGCGGCAGAGCCTCTGGAGAAGATCTGCTCGATGCAGAATCGGTTATTGTTCCAGTTTCGTTTCCTCGACGCGTGCTTGCTGGAGGTCGATCAAATTCCCATCGAGGAGAAAACCGCGATATATCCCCTCAACGCCGACCAGTTGCGGGAATTCAAGGAAGCGGTCGCACGGATGGGCACACTCGTCGCCAGCGAGATGCCGGTCGAAACCGAAGAGGCGGGGATATTCGCGTCCCGCCCCGATTCAAAACCTGAGGACGAGACCGTTCCCAGTCGTCAGTCGTAACTGGATCGCGCACATGCCAGCAGCGCCAATTTCATCGCCCATACTTTCGGGTGAGTCGAACACCCGCTTGCAGGTGTGGAATGATGCGTTGAATCCGATCCTGGTTAAGGAACTGCGGCAACTCTACAAGAGCAGACAGTTCGTGTGGATATTTTTCTTGCTGCTGGCGGTCGCGTGGGCAATCAGCGCCACGGCGTTGTTCGCGCCGGCGGCCATACTACAGTTCGTGCCGCTGGGCTACGGGCACACCGGACAGATTCACGGGGCGGCGCTGTTTTATACGCTCTTTTGCTGTTTGACTGTCGCCATGAACTTCGCCGTCCCGCTGCGGGCTATGGAGAGCTTGGCCCATGAGCTCTCGGCCGAGACGATGGAGATGATGATCCTCACGCCAATCCCGGCGGACCGGATCACCACCGGAAAGTTCTGGTGCGCGGCACTGCACATGGGTTTGTACTTCGCCGCCTTCGGGCCGTTCATCGCCGTGACGTATTTGCTGCCCGGGATTGATCTGCTGACGATAGTGATCTTGCTGATCGCGTCGCTGGTCGTGTCAGGCGGACTGACGTGTATCGCCTTGTGGCTGGGGTCGTATTGCCGTTCGCCGGTCACGCGATCGATGTTGGTGATCGTGCTGTTGGCGGGTTGTTTACTGATCACGTGGTATTGGCTACAGTCCGTTTATTGGATCTTAACCCGCGGAACATCAGGAGGAATGTTGTGCATGGGGATTCCTTGCTTTATGGTTCCTTGGCTGGTTGTGAGCAGTTCCGCCTTGGGGTCGGCCGTGGTGCGTGTGCGTCCGACATCGCCGTTCGTGAATCGCCTGGAGTATCTGACTCCGAACCAGTTGCAATGGATCGCAAATGGAGTGTTGGCATTAGCGAACGCCCTGCGGGTGCAATTCCCAGTTGAATACGATGAACCGCCGGCCCGTGTGCCAACGCGAATGCCGTTTCGCGAAGCGCAGCGGCACGTGCTGGAGTTGGCCCGCCGCGCGGAACGCATGATGAATCGCAGCCGTCGGCCGTTTCATCTCGTCGTGTCGCACGCGCCCCTGGTTCATCGCCAAATCCGCGAACCTTTCGGGCGAATGCGGCAGCGATTCTATACGTTGCTCACCCTCTACGATTGGGCAACCATCTGCCACGACGGCCCCAGCGTGCACAACTGGCCGGACCGCGTACAAATGCCGAAACTTCGCGCGTCACGGCTGGACGACCTGGAGGCCTCCGCCCGCGCTTTGCTGGCGGCCTGCGAAGCGACCAGCGAACAGTAGGCAGAGGGC
>CALFYU010000494.1 GCA_937952455.1 uncultured Planctomycetaceae bacterium | reverse complement strand
AATCCTTGCCTCCGCACGCCGCTGGCGATTGCTCGGCATCGCCGCCGGCCGCTGTGCACGCGGCGTCGTGCGGATACGCTGAATGTCCAACAGCAGTTGAGCGATTTCCGTATGGACGCGTTGCGTCTGCGGGAATCCGAGCATGCCACCGAAAGCTGGAAATAACGGAGGACCGCTAAAGTCCCACGTGTCCGGAGAAACGGTCGTCGTAATCACATCGATCAACTCGTTGTAATCATCGTCAGGAACAATTCGGCGAACATCGTAAATACGCCCAATCAGCAAATCCTCCGCCCTGCGAAGTGTCGTGACGACCAGGACGCCGTCTTTGATCACATAATCGAGTTGAAGCGTTGACAACATCGTCCGCAACGCGGCATGGAACGAAATGTTTCGCAACGTGTAATAAATCGGCGTATCCGGGCTGATGCCTTCGTCATTCAGAGCGACAACGTCGATGACGATGTTGACCTCCATCTGTGCGGCGATCGTGTGTATCACATCAATCAATGGGACGTCGATGAATTCCAAGTCTGCCGTACGCTGCAGTCGCTCAAGTATTCTCGCCTCTGCGGCTGAAAACGGTTCACCCGGTTGGGCGGGGTAGTCGCAGCCGTAGCGGTCGGCGCGGAACCGGTCAATCTGGCAATACAGTTGGCGTATTTCTCGATGGACGGCCTGCGTCTGGCGAATCCACATGCCGTTTTTCGCTTCGGTGATCACTCCTGGCCCGCCAATGCCCTCCCAGGAGTTATACTGCACCAACCCGGTGATGAAGTCGATCATGGTGTCCACGTCTATCCACTCGTTTTCCGGCCCGAAGTACGGCAGTGGATAGTACCGCGACTCCAATATGTCATGAGCGGCTTCGTCCGATAGAATCAGCAATCGATCTTCCCACTGCAGGAAAGTCGCCTCGCGCGGTTCCAGCAGGAGTCGCAGCACATTCCCGAACGCCACTTGGTTGAGCCGCGACGTAGCCGGCGCTGACAGGGTCGTGTCGCCATCGGCAATCTCACTGCCTGTCTGCTCAGCAGCGCCTTGATCAAGCCAATGCCCCCCCGCCGCAGAGGGGACGGGAAGCTGCCCGAATTCGACGGCGATTCCTTGTTCCTTACAAATCTGCTCAATCGCGCGTCGAACCGGCACGTCCTCAAGATTGACGTTAATCGGCCGCTTGAGTTCTTGCGCCAGCGGATCATCCAATGGCCGCAGCGTCGGGCGGTTCATTTTGCCGCCTGAAGCTGCCAGTTGACCTCTCCAAGCCGTCTGACGCGGCGACGTTTCTGCTACCACCGCCGCCAACGCGGCGATCGCCACGCACCACAAAACGACATGCGCCAAGGTCCTCGCCGTTTCCTTGCGCGTCATCGGCTTTACCTCCTGGACGGGTCAGGACTGAGCGTCCCGTGCCATCATATCCCCTTACCCTATACGAGAAGCGCGCCGCCAATTTCACTGCCTACTGCGTACTGCCTTCTGCCTACTAACAATTCGCCGTCCGTTCAAACAAATCGAGCAGCTGCGGTGTCTTTTTCTCCAGGCTGTAGTCCTCCCGGATCATTTCGATCCCCGCCTGGCCCAGATGGCGGTAGGCGGGTGGGTCGTCGAGGACTTGTAGGGCTTGCGCGGTCAGGGCGTCGACGTCGGTGAAGCCGGCCAGCAGGCCGTTTTTTTCGTGTTCGATCATCTCCTGCACCGGGGCGGTGTCGGAGGCCAATACGGTGCAGCCGACCGAGAGGGCGTTCATCAGCGACCAACTCAGCACGAACGGGACGGTGAGATAGATGTGCAGGTCGCTGATGCTCAGCAAATTCACCAGATCGGGAGTGGGGATGCGGCCGGTGAAGATAAAGCGGCTGAGGTCGTAGTTGTCCTGCTTGAGCACGTGTTCGCGGAACGAGCGTTCCTGGATGTGGTTCAAGTCGCCGCCGTAAGCGACGCGGTCGGTGCCGACGACCACGAAGATCACGTCACTTCGCGCGTCGCAGATGCGTTTGGCGACCTTCATAAATATGTCGAACCCCCGCATCGACTCAAAGCCGCGGGAGACGTAGGTAACGATCTTGGTGTCGTCGGGAATTTCGCGCGTCCCGACCTTACGCGGCTCGTCGCGGCGATGCCACAACTCGGTGTCGATGCCGTCGAAGATCGTCTCCAGTTTGGGCTGGTATTCGGCGGGGAACAATTCGCGCTGCCAATTGGTCGGCGAATAACCCCGGGTGCAGGTCTGCAGATCCAGCAGGATCATCGCGTTGCGGGTCCGCGAGCGGAGCACGCTCATTTCGTTGGCGGGAAATTCCGGCCGGTAGTCGAGATCGGAGCCGTGGCCGCGATAATAATACTCGAAGTAGTTGATGATCGGCCGGTCGTACAAATCGGCCAGCCACAATGTCGACCCGAATCCACTGTGGCCAACAATCAGATCGGGCTTGATCTCAGGGTGCGCCTTCATCGCCTCGTAAACGCCCCAGGCGTGCCAGGTGGCGTTTTCAAAGGTGCGGCTGCAGTAGTGCGTCGCCTTCGTCGCCCCCCCTTTGGACTGGTATTGAATCCGCCGCACCCCGTCGAATTCTCCCGGCGGGTGTTCGCTGACGAACGTACACTGATACCCTTTGTTCTTTACCAAGTGGCGGGCAATGTGCCCGAACTGGGCCGGGAAGTTGTTATGAACAAACAGCACGTGCATCGCGGTCACTCCCGAGGAGAAGCCGGTTGAAAAACCCCAGATGCACGGTACACGACGGCGGCGCGGGACGCAAACGCTTTGTTAGGCTTGAGGCGACAGGCTTGAGGTGACAGGGCTGTTTGATCACGCGGAGACTGTCAGGCGATCCCCTCATTGGCGCCGGGGTTACAACGCCGATCGGTTGCATGTCCTCAAGCCTGTCACCTCAAGCCTCAAGCCTTCTACGCTACGCCAGTAGCTGCTCGACCACGCGGCCGGGTTGGCCGTCGAGGAGGGTTTGTTCGCGGGCGTTGCGTTTGTAGGTCAGCAGATCGGGATCCAGTCCGAACAGCTGCAGCAGCGTGGCGTGATAGTCGTAGTGATTGACGACGTCGGTGACCGCCTCGTGACCGAATTCGTCCGTTTCGCCGTGGGCATAGCCCCCTTTGAAACCGCCGCCGGCCAGCCACATGCTGAACCCGTACGTGTTGTGATCGCGGCCGATGTTCTTCTCGTTCTGAATTACGGGCAGCCGCCCCATTTCGCCCCCCCAATGCACGACGGTCGTGTCCAACAATCCGCGCATCTTGAGATCTTTGACCAGCGCCGCCGACGGCTGATCGGTGCGACCACAAACCTGCGGCAACCGCGTGCGGATGCTGTTGTGCATGTC